>DAOWMZ010000027.1 GCA_030642845.1 Candidatus Zixiibacteriota bacterium | reverse complement strand
TGAAGAGAATGATATAGTTGTTAATGCTGTAGTCGGTTCTGCAGGACTTCTGGCATCATTAGCAACTGTTGAAAACGGAATTGACCTGGCACTGGCTAACAAAGAATCTCTCGTTACCGGCGGACCTCTTTTTGAAAAGATTCTAAAAAAAACAGGTGCGAAAATACTACCTATAGATTCAGAGCACTCAGCCCTCTGGCAGGCTCTTACTGCAGGAAAGTCGGAGGAAGTAAAACGTCTTATCATTACCGCATCGGGTGGGCCTTTCAGAACGATGCCGATAGAGGAGTTCAAATCAATTACTCCGGAAAAAGCTTTAGATCATCCCACCTGGAAAATGGGTCCAAAAATCTCGATTGACTCTGCTACTCTGGCAAATAAAGGACTCGAAGTTATCGAGGCAGTCACTTTGTTTAAGATACCGGTAGATAAAGTTTCTGTGGTAGTACATCCCCAATCAATAATTCATTCAATGGTTGAATTTATTGATTCATCAATAATAGCTCAATTATCTAATCCTGATATGCGTCTTCCGATAACTTATGCCCTTTTTTGGCCGAATAGAGTTGAGTCTGATTATGGTTCTCTTGACATAAACAAAAGCATTAACATTACGATGGAACCGCCTGATATGGATAAGTTTAGAGCGTTAAGGGTTGCTTTTGATGTAGCTCGAACAGGGGGCACTGCTCCGGCAGTTTTTAATGCTGTTAATGAAGTTGCTGTAGATGCTTTTTTAAAAAAGAAAATAAAATTCACGGATATAACCGATACAATTGAAGAGGTCGTTGAAACATTTGAGGTTGATTCTGATCCTGAATTAGATGATATTCTAAAAGCTGATAAACTTGCCAGAAAAATGGCATTTAAAATAGTGGAGAAACTGCATGTTAACTAATATTGCATCATTTGTGTTTGTCCTTGGAATTTTGGTTTTTATACACGAATTAGGACATTTTTTGGTAGCCAAAAAAGTTGGCATCAAAATAGAAAAATTCTCTCTTGGATTTCCACCAAATATATTTTCAAAAAAATGGGGGGAGACTACTTACTGCATTGGGATGATTCCTCTGGGGGGATATGTTAAAATGGTCGGAGAACAACCAAACGAAGAAGCTACCGGTGCTCCGAATGAATTCATGTCAAAAACGATTGGACAACGAGCCGCAGTTATTTTTGCCGGCCCTTTTATGAATTATATTTTAGCAATATTTATTCTGATTGGTATTTACTATTTTGGTGGGAAACCTCTATTTGATGACAGCAGGGTTCTTGTAGGCGAAGTTACTGAAGATAATCCTGCTTTTAATGCCGGCTTAAAAGTTGATGACCAGATTATTTCAGTTAATGGTCACTATGTAACCAGGTTTGATTCTTTGGCCAGTCGAATTTATAAAATCGTAGAAAAACCTCTCGAACTTACCTGGATTCACCAAAGTGATACGATAACAAAAACTATTACAACCAAGTTGACGACTATTCCCAATATGTCGGGGGGGATGGATACAATTGGTATAATTGGGTTTACTCAAAAGGTAATCGGTTATGAAAAATACCCCCTAACCAAGTCTATCACTGAAGGCTTTTTAATGACCCATACTCTGGTTTACACAACTTTTGATTTTCTTAAAAAACTCTTGTCAGGAAGGGTATCTCCAAAGGCTATCGGTGGACCTTTGTTTATTGCTCAGCAATCAGGCAGGGAGGCTCGCAAAGGACCATCCAGTCTCTTTTTCTTTATGGCACTTCTGTCTGTAAATCTGGCTGTAATAAATATTGTTCCGATCCCTGTCCTTGATGGGGGACAACTGATCTTTTTGGCTATTGAAAAACTGCGCGGCTCACCTCTTTCTATGAAAGCCAGAATGATGGCACAACAGGTCGGAGTTGTTTTGATACTGGGACTAATTGTGATGGTTACATATAATGATATATTGAGAGTAATTCAGGGTTTTTAGTTCGGTATTATTGCAATATTGATTTTATGTAGATATAAACAAATGCTTATTAGAAGAGTATAATAGATTGTAAATGTTTAGATAAGAAAATGGCTTAGGAGATAAATTATAAAATGGCAAAAGAATCATTAGGGTTTTGGGAAAATTTTAAGCAAATCGGATTTGCGGTTATTATGGCTTTTATTATCAAAACATCGATAGTTGAAGCTTATAAAATTCCATCTTCATCTATGGAAGACACCCTGTTGGTTGGAGATTTCCTTTTGGCCAATAAATTTATTTATGGAGCTCAGCTTCCGGTAGTAGGCTGGCGTTTGCCTGCCATCAAAAATCCTCAGCCGGGCGATGTAGTCATTTTTATTTATCCCATTGACGGAGTTACAAAGTATATCAAAAGATGTGTCGGTGTTTCCGGAGATACTATACAAATTAAAAATAAAATACTATACGTCAATGGCGAGCTGTTTGAAAATCCGGAACATATGAAATTTATTGATACTCTTACCAATGGTGAATTGAATATCCAGAAGCGTCGCCCAGGCGGGTTGGATAGCCGTGATAATTTTGGCCCTTACATTGTTCCACATGATAAATTTTTTATGATGGGAGATAACCGCGACAATTCTCATGACTCCCGATGGTGGGGGTCTGTACCACGTGAGAATGTTTTAGGAGAAGCTATAATGATCCATTGGTCATGGAACGATTCCAATCATCCGTCACCAGAAGTTTCTGTATCAGATCCTTTATCTGTCCCCAGGGTATTTTTGTTTAATGCAGTGCACTTTTTCCAGAAAGTCCGCTGGAAACGGCTGTTTAACATCATATCCTGATATTATATTATAACTTATTATAGGATAGGTATCTATAGCAGCCCCACCAACTTTCCATTAATCCGAAATTAATCAGATATGTATAACAAGATGAAAGAAATATTAGCAATTTTCTGGAATTCTTGTTAAAATGTCAGAGAATGATAATTTAATTTCTACTTATTTCGATAAGGTCAAATAATGAATAAAAAAGTATTATTAGAATATGTCTTATGGATTGGGCTTCTATTTACAGTTAAGGCTGCCGTAGTAGAAGCTTATATGATCCCATCCTCATCTATGGAAGATACATTGTTGGTTGGTGATTTTCTGATTGCCAATAAATTCGTTTATGGTGCTCGCCTTCCATTGGTTGATTACCGCCTGCCTGAGATTAATAAACCTGAAGCTGGTGATGTTGTTATTTTCTTATTCCCTGGTGATCGACAGACAAAATATATTAAACGATGTATTGCGGTCAGTGGTGATACTGTTGAGGTAATAAACAAAAAGGTTTTTGTAAACTCAGAACTAATGACTGATACAGAATTTACTAAGCATATTGATACAAATTTATTTGGTCAGCAAAACATACAACTGCGTGCAAATCTAAATAAGAACAGCAGGGATAATTTCGGACCATATATAGTCCCGGAAAATTGTTATTTCATGATGGGGGATAACCGTGATAATTCTTATGATTCACGATACTGGGGGGCTGTTCACGATAATTTGATTGTCGGTAAAGCCTTGATTTTACATTGGTCATGGGATAATTCTGTTTATCCCGGCCCGGAGATAGCAATAAATGATCCCTTGTCAGTGCCTTCACTATATATTTATAACGCTGTGCATTTTTTCTGGAAAGTGAGATGGAACAGACTCTTTTCCATAATATCATAGATTTTGATTAAGGAGATATTGAATGAAATTTAGTAAGATATTTATACTATCAGTATTATGTCTGATTCTTACATCTGTTTTTGCCCAGGCCGGTCCTGAGATTCTTATTCCTGAATCGACTTATAATTGGGGGAAAATTTGTCAAAATAGAACTGTGAGTCATACTTTCTGGATTAAATCGGTTGGTGATGATACTCTCAGGATAACCAAAGTAGTCCCCGGTTGTGGTTGTACCAAAGCTCCATTAAGGGATTCTGTCCTGGCTCCGGGGGATAGTACTCGGTTGGATATTTATTTCTCAACTAAATCTTACCGTGGTTATGTCACTAAAAGACCATACCTTGAAACCAATATCGGTGAAGAAAAAACATATCTGAAAATCTATTCTCTTTTGATAGCCGAACCGGAAATTGATCTCCCATTATTCCTGAGTCCGGTTTATATAGATGTCTCTCAATATACTGAGAAACCAAGAAGAAAAGCCAAATTCTTAATTGAGAACAGGGGAGATACGACCTATACATTAACACTTGTTGACTGGGCACGTGATTTTTTTGATGTCGAGCTTCCAGGTGAAGTTAAGCCCGGAGAAACGGTCGAAGGATCGATATTAGTCCATGAAGATAAAGTACCATTCAATTTCAACCATTCTCTTACCTTCAGCATAAATGACTTCGAAGAGACCCGTTATACCCTGCCGGTTGAGCGTAGAGTTAGAATTAAAAAAGGGGCTGCAAAAAATAAGTAAAATATAATCTATTTTTAGTGCTGTCAGCCCGTCCGGACGGGTATCCTGACAGTTTCTAATGATAAGAAAATAAACCGGCAGGAAGGGATTCCTGCCAGCGTAATTAATAAATATATTATATTTTTATGAGTCTCTCGGATAATCCGAGGGACTTTTTTATAATTAAATTAATAGACATTTTTCTTGATTAATATTTTTTGTAACACAAATTAGACCTATGTATAAACTGGTGGTTGAAAATCTAGCCAAACGGTTTGATTCCAGGATAGTTTTTAAGGATATTTCTTTTGAATTAACTTCCGGAGAATCAATTGCGATAACCGGTCCAAATGGATCTGGTAAATCGACTCTGATTCTTTGTATGTTATCTCAGTATCGTCCTAACAAAGGGAAAGTATCTTATTTATCTGATCAGAAAATATTATCAGAAGAAGAAATACAACAAAATTGCGGTTTGGTCTCACCATATCTTAATTTATATGGTCAGTTGACTGCTGAAGAAAACATCAAGTTTTTTACATCAATCCGCGGTAAAAATATCACCGGGAATGAAATCAATGATCTTTTAATTAAGGTCGGCCTGGAAGGACGTGGTAACGACAATGTGGCGGAGTATTCTTCGGGGATGAACCAGAGACTTAAATATGCTGTCGCATTGGCAAATAAACCTAATATTCTTTTTTTGGATGAACCGACCAGCAACCTGGATGACCAGGGTAAAGATGCTATAGCATCTATTATTGAAGAAGTTCGGCTTAACTCGATAATAGTTATCGCCACAAATGAAAAAGAGGAGTATTCACTTGCCACCAACAAGTGCCGGCTTGGCAACTAAATGCCTGACCATGCTGATCAAGGATTTGAGGTTGGAATTAAGAGATAAGTATGCTCTTAATGCTGTCCTGATGTTTGGTATTACAACTCTTGCAGTAGTCTCCTTTTCATTAGGACAAAGTAATCTGCCGCCTCATCTTTTGGGGGCGCTTTTTTGGATAATTATGTTCTTTTCGGCTATGTCGGGTTTGGCTCATATATTTATAAGAGAGGAAGATTCCGGGACAGCATTAGCCCTTAGACTTTCTGCTCCTCCGGATGCTGTATTTATTGGCAAGCTGCTTTTCAATATGATCCTGTTAACCGTTTTAACTCTGATAATTACTCCTTTGTTTTTTGTTTTCACTAATGCCCCGGTCAGTAGTCTTGGCAGTTTTATACCAATTCTTGTTTTGGGAGTAATCGGACTTTGTTCGGCTACTACTTTGATTGCTGCTATTATTGCAAGAGCAGCTGTAAAAGGGGCACTTTTTGCAGTATTATCTTTTCCAATAATAATTCCATTATTATTAACGTTAGTCCTGACCACACAGAAACTATTTGAAGGTTCGGGTGTTAGTAATGTAATGACTGAGCTGCAATTTTTAATTGCGTATATGGTTGTTATGATCGTAGGATCTTTGATGTTGTTTAAATTTGTTTGGACAGAGTGAGTGTGCTATAGGAGACTTAGGCTCTTATAGGGCATTAGAATAAAAGAATTGAAAGAGGTTATGAAATAACTTTATGTGGTGGAAATTACTAATATTAGTGGTCATGTCGGTGATGATAGTTTATAGTTTTATTACTCCGGCTCCTCAGAAGATTATCGGTGAAGCATCCCGAATCTTTTACTATCATATTCCGCAAGCATGGATATCGGTTTTGGCTTTTGCTATGTCGATGATTTATTCAATTCGGTATCTTAAAAAACGTTCACTCAGCGAGGATGACAAGGCCGCCGCTACTGCCGGGTTAGGCTTTATGTTTTGTTTGCTTGCTACTGTTACCGGGGCGATATTTGCAAAAGTAACCTGGGGATCATTTTGGAATTGGGACCCCAGAGAGACTTCGGTATTTATATTACTTCTGATCTATGGTGCTTATTTTGCCTTAAGAGGTGCAATCTCCGATGATGATAAACGGGCGGCATTATCAGCAGTTTATGCTATTTTTGCTTTTATTACAGTCCCTTTTTTGATTTTTGTTGTTCCCCGGATTATTCCTTCACTGCACCCTACGGATTCAATTGTAGATGAGAATATGAAATTCACTATGGGGGCTACAATCAGAATAATATTTTTCAGTTCATTGATAGTTTTTACAGCGATTTATTTCTGGATGTTTAATTTAACCAAAAGGGCTCTTAAAATTAAAAGACATTTATTAAATGAGGATATATAAGATGGATGGAAATTATATAGTTATGGCGGTTACCCTTGTGATCTGGCTGGGTATCTTCGTATATCTTTTGAAGCTTGATAAAAAAGTAAAACAGCTTGAGGATAAAGTTAAGTGAATACCAGGTATATAATCGGTGGTTTGATAGTAGTGGTCTTTATCATCTGGGGGGCAGTTGCGTTTATGAAAACCACTATACAATACGTCTCAATTGCCGAAGCTAAAACTGCCATATATAATGTTCAGGTTATTGGTAAAATCGACTTTGATGCGGTCAACTATAATACTGATGAATCAAGGCTGGAATTTGCTATCTATGATGCAGAATCAGATGAACCCAATTCTGCCGAGAGGATGGGTGTGGTTTATTATGGTGTTGTTCCCGGAAATTTTGACCAGGCAACTTCGGTTGTATTGATTGGTAAACCCGAAGATAGTTCATTTGTTGCTGACAAGATGCTGGTCAAGTGTCCATCGAAATATCAGGGCGAAGGAGAAGAAGATTATCAGGATATGCGTAAACACGATGAAGCTCAGAAATCTGGAGTCTGATGATGGGATTAGAAGTACCCGGACAACTATTTATTCTCTTTGCTTTTGGAACAAATATTCTGGCGCGTATTGCATTTTTTATGCTGGCACGCGGAAAAGTAACTTATGAAAGTCTGGCTAAACTCAGCTATAAAATATTTACATTATGTGTTATATTAGCATCGGCTTGGTTGTATTATCTGTTTTTCAGTCATAATTTCGCTTTTAAATATGTTTATGAATATTCCAGCAGAGACCTTGAGTTTCTATTACTCTTATCATCATTCTGGGGTGGTCAGGAAGGGACTTATCTGCTCTGGCTGCTAATGCATGCTGTCTTTGGATTTATCATTCTAAAAAAAGGGGGGCGTTATGCTAATTGGGGAATGGTTATCCTGTCAAGTGTTAACGTTTTCTTATTACTTATCCTGACTAAATTGTCTCCATTTCAATTGTTGGGTGGGATACCGCCTGAAGGCCTGGGTTTAAACCCCTTGCTGCAGGATTACTGGATGGTGATCCATCCACCGGTAATTTTCGTAGGATATTCTATGGCAGTGGTTCCTTTTTGTATTGTTATAGCTGCTTTGATACTAAATGATTATACGAATTTGATTAAAAGGATTTTCCCCTGGGTGGCTGTTTCATCATTTTTTCTTGGAGCCGGAAATATACTTGGTGCATACTGGGCATACGAAACTCTTGGATGGGGAGGTTATTGGGCATGGGACCCGGTTGAAAATACATCTTTAATTCCCTGGATTCTTTCATTAGCACTATTACATGGTTTGATAATTCAAAAAAGAAGTAATGCTCTTCCAAAAACAAATGTTCTGTTGACAGCTTCAGTCTTTTTGTTAGTTGTATATGGGACATTTTTGACCCGTTCAGGAGTACTTGCAGATTTCTCTGTTCATAGCTTTGTGGATTTGGGTACTAACATTTATTTAGTATTATACATTCTGTTTTTTGTCGCATTAACACTCGGTCTGTTTCTGTTCCGTATCAAATCGCTCAAAGGTGCTCCAATAAATTACAATTTCTTTGGTAAAGAATTTTCACTTTTCTCAGGAATGCTGCTTCTTTCTCTGTTCTCTATGATTGTTTCGTTCTGGGCATCATTACCCATTATTACTCAGGCTGTTGGAATGGCACCCAGAGCTGCAGATATAGCAACCTATAACAGTTTTGCCCTGCCATTTGCAATTCTATATTCATTCCTTTTGATACTATCTACATTTGTGACTTTCAACCCGACTGTTCCGAAGAATTGGGCTGTTAAACTGATAGTTTTATTTCTTGCCTCAGCAGGTATCTCAACTGCAATCACATTATTATCGGAAAATCAGGATTTTGTTTTTGTTATTATGTTTACAATTGTTGCTACCGGAATGGGAATGATTATCCTGACAAAAGAACTGTTAGGGAAAATAATTCCGGCATTGATAGGGATTGTTATCACACTGGTTATTTGTCTTATTGCAGGTGTCTCTGATTATCTCTATATTCTGTTTTTTAGTATTGCAGCAGGGTGTGTGATAGCAAATGTTACTGCCTTTATTAATATTGCCCGTAATAATATATTATTTACCGGCGGGTTAACTACCCACTTTGGTTTTGGAATTATGCTCATAGGTATTCTTAGTTCATCAGCTTTTGTTACAAATGAAAGATTGGTGCTGACATTGGAAGATCCTCAGGAAACCTATGACCTTAAAGTTACATATTCCGGTATGGCTAACGAGATCACTTTCCCCAAAAATGAACTTCTGCTTGAAATTGATGATAACGGTTCGATTACTCAGGCACGTCCTCATTTTTATTTCTCAGAACGAATGAATGGTTTTATGAAAAGACCGTATATTCATAAGAACGTAATGAGTGATATTTATTTTTCACCCCAGCAAATTGTGGGAGCTGATAATTCAAATCGCGGTTTTTATCTTCCTGCTGATGAGGTAGTAACCGCTAAAGGTTATGAGTTCAAATTCCTGGGTTACGAAATGGGGGATCATGGCTCCGAAGATGTTCAGATTAGTGCCCATGTAGAAATTTCATATAATAATAATATAGATACAATCAGCCCTAAAATTGTTATGGGAGTGGACGATATGGGGAAATCGAGCCTAAATCATATGTCAGCTTTTTTTGGAGTTGGTGAAATTTTAGAAGCCAACATTCTCCAGGTTAATGCTGATGATGGCTCTATTATACTGGATATTCCCGGATTAATTAATAATCAGAATACTGAAAAGCTGGTTCTGGATGTATCCCAAAAACCTATTATCAATTTTGTCTGGATCGGTACAACTATTATGCTTATTGGCACATTGATTGTCTATATAAAGAGACGTAAAGAATTAGCTATGCCGTAAAATAATTCTATACTTTTGTATATTCAGTTCTGATTATTCAAATATGAGAAGATTATCTTTTATAATAATTATTTGTCTGGCTTCTCTCCTTAAGGCAGAAAGCATACATTTTGACCCAATGCGGGGTTTGGTGGAAGTTGATGTTGTTATCAACGGGCATGCCAAAGGGAAATTCGGTATTGATACCGGGGCTGATTTTCTGTATATCGATAAGACTTTCGTAAAAAATAACAATCTCAAACTGGAGAACAAACGACCCCGGCGATCAGTGACCGGTGTCGATGGCTCCAGTGAAGTTTATGCCTTCAATCTCCGTTCTCTAAAAATAGGGGATGAACGCCTTTACAACCTGGATGCCAGTGTAATCGATATGTCAAAAATTATCAGTGATCAGCGAAGAGGCATCCCTGATGGATTGATTGGCTATGATGTGCTCCAGCGTTTTTATATTACAGTTGATTATCCAAATCGTTCATTGGAATTAGATATGTCGGAGCCATCATTTATTAAGAAATCAAAGCTCGATATGGTTCCTTTTAAATTTAAAAGACATTTCATCCTTGTAGATGTCACCTTAAATGATTCTATCACTGTTCCTATGATTCTGGATTACTGCGCCTCCCAGGTTTTTATTTCGAATTCTTTGGCGAAACGACTCGGAATTAATTCTAAAAGAGATAATATCTCCAAAGTCTCTTTAGATGATAAGGTCATTACTAAGAATGTCAATACTGTAGTAGTTGACTACACTAAGCTTAAAAAAGGGCTCAAAGGAGTTGAGTTTGAAGGAATATTGGGGGCTAGTTTTCTTTACCGACACAAAATCACAGTCGATTACAAACGCAAACGTATCTACAAGCATTGATATCCTCTCTATATTTCTTGTGTTATCATAATATTTCCTAATTGTCATACCCGCGAAAGCGGGTATCCATGCTTAATTGGCAGGATCACTGGGATGCTGCCCTACTATAATTCTCAAGATAATTCTATTCTTCCTGTCATCCCCAACTTGATTGGGGATCCATGCTGATTAAAGACAACATGGATTCCCGATCAGGTCGGGAATGATGGGTAGCCCATCCGCTTGCGGTGGGTTTCTATTCAAATCTGTGGGCGGCAGATGTCCACATCTGCCCCCAATAAAACAGACAAGTAGGTCGAAAGTCTTGACTTTCGACACACACAGTGTGCTTTATTGTCGAAACCACAAGGGTTTCGACCTACAAAGAGATTTACTTCACTAACACCAGCTTCATTTCTTGTGTAAAACTTGATGATGATAATTTGTAAAAATAAACTCCGGATGATACAGGCAGTCCTTTGTTGTTTGTTCCATCCCATTCTAAGTGATATGTCCCTGCTGAAAGCTCGTTGTTAATAAGTTGTTTAACTTCTTTACCAAGTATACTATAAATCTTTAATGATACTTTTTCTTTATGTGGGATCTCAAAGTTGATAGTAGTAGAGTTGTTGAAAGGATTAGGATAGTTCTGGTGTAACATAAAACCACTTGGTAGAGTTGGATCGTATTCATATGGTATATCCGTAGCATCATCCCATCCTGAAAATATAAATATCTCCTGATCGTTTCCTGGACCGTATGAAGCTACTGCAAAATCATCAAGTCC
>DAOWMZ010000240.1 GCA_030642845.1 Candidatus Zixiibacteriota bacterium | reverse complement strand
ATTTGCCAGTCAGAAGTCCCTGCCCCAATGGCGACCAGACAGTTAAACCCATTCCGTGATTTTTACAGGCTGGTAAAATTTCTGTTTCAATATGACGATCAAGCATATTATATCTGGGTTGCTCTACCGATGGGAGATAGGCGTCATGTCTGACAGCATTTTCGATACTTTTTTCAATTTGATCCGCTTCCCAGACCGAGGTTCCCCAGTATAGAATTTTACCCTGACGAACAAGGTCATCCATCGCCCGGACAGTCTCCTCGATTTCGGTTTCCGGATCGAATCGATGGCAGAAATAAATATCAAGGTAGTCGGTTCCGATTCGTTTGAGAGTCGATTCAACAGCTTCCATAATATGTTTCCGGCTCAAGCCTCTGTCATTGATATTATCCGACATCGGCCAGAATAATTTACTTGAAATAACCAGATCGGAGCGTTTGTATTTTTTGATCGTATTGCCGACAATTTTTTCTGCTTCACCTCTGGAATAAATATCAGCGATATCAATGAAATTAATCCCGGATTTGATTGCAGAACGTATAATCGGGGCGGCTTTTTTTTCAGCCACAGTTCCACCATAGGTAAGCCATGCTCCTAAAGAAATTTCCGATATTTTAAGCCCGCTTTTGCCCATTCGACGATATTTCATTGAATTTCCTTATCTTCTTGATTTAAGTCTGGTAAAGTTACTAAAATAATCAGGAATATGCAATTGTGAGGAATTAAAATGTGATAATAAATTATAAAGAAGCTGTTTGCATTTATACCAGTAAGTGGTTTATTAATACGAACTGAATATGTATGGTAGAAATATATGGACTTTGAACATAAATCGACAAGTAGTAAGAAAATAGACGAAGCCATGCTGCCGGATAAAAGCAAATCACCTGAAATGTTTGACCGGATTGCTCCCCGATATGATCTGCTCAATCGATTGCTTTCAGGCCGCCGCGACATAGCCTGGCGCGGACACCTTGTGTCTTTTATTGAGAATGAAAGGGATTTGTGTGTTTTGGATATTGCAACGGGAACCGGGGATGTTTTACTGACAATTTTTGATAAATGCAAAAACGCTACCGAAGGCATTGGATTAGACCCTGCAGAAAAAATGCTGGAGATTGCCAAAAAAAAGACAGAAGAACAAGGTTTAAGCGATAAGATCAAATATATATGCGGTAATGCTCTCGATTTACCATTTGAAGATAACAGTTTTGATGTGGTGACTATTGCTTTTGGAATTCGTAATGTTACTGATGTTGATCGGGCTTTAAAAGAGATGGTAAGAGTGCTCAGACCGGGTGGAAAAGTACTAATCTTGGAGTTTTCGCTTCCATCGAATAGCTTTTTGCGATGGTGTTATCTTAAATATTTCAGATATATTTTGCCAATATTTGGTGCAATTATTTCCGGAGATAAAAAAGCCTATAAATATTTGAATATAACTGTAGAAACTTTTCCCTATGGGGGCGAGTTTTGTAGTATAATGGAAAAGGCCGGTTTTGTGAAAGTGGAAGCGAAACCATTGACATTTGGTATCGCCACCATATATGTTGGGTCGGTTGTAGTTTAGTTTAGTAGGTCGAAACCCTTGTGGTTTCGACGCATGAAGTCGAAAGTCAAGACTTTCGACCTACTAAGACTGGATTCCCAGTCAAGCTGGGAATGACACAAAGAAAGAAATTTAGTGGGCGGCACACGTCCTCGTGTGCCCCTTAAAGAGAACAGACAATGTCTGCAGCAGACGAAGGCGTCTGTCGGGCATAAAGTAAAAATGATATGAGACCGATTTTGGAACAGAGTCAGATAAAACAGAAAGAATCTCTTATTGATCAAATGGCTGAGAAAATAAGGGATGCTGTCAGCTCTTTTAATACTACCGATACGAGGAAAATCGTCAGGTTATGTATAAAGGCTGAAAACTTTGATCAGTTGATGTGGTTATCGGTTCAGAAAATATATCCTCACATATATTGGTCAGACCGTTTGAATAAATTCGAGACAGCCGGAATAGGTTCAGCCGTTAGCTGTAGCCAGCTTCATGATCTCAATTTTGATAATGGTGATAGTAATATTCGCTACTTCGGTGGGTTTCCATTTAACAGTGGAAATAAGAGTAATAAATGGGAGCAACTGAGTTACGCTATGCTCGTTTTGCCGAGGTTTGAGTTGACTCGGACAGATTCCGGAACTGAGCTTGTTTGTAATCTTATTCTTCCTGATGATTTGGATAAAGTAGATGAAATCAAAAAGCAGCTAAGCAGCTTACAATTTGATAATTTAAATGATGATGCCATTATTCCTGAATTATTGAATCGAACTGATAATCCGAATAAAGAAGAGTGGAATATAAATATTAAAAAAATTCTTAATCTGATAAATGATGAAAAGATAGAAAAACTTGTATCAGCACGAGAAACCACATTTGAATTTTCAGAAATTCTTAACCCTGTTAGTATTCTATGGGAATTAAAAAAAACAGCCTATGGCTGTTTTCATTTCTGTTTTCAACCGGAGAAAGGTTATGCTTTTATCGGAGCATCGCCTGAACGTTTGTATCATCGCGACAGGAATAAAATTTATTGCGAAGCATTGGCCGGGACACGCCCGAGGGGTAAAACAACGGAAGAAGACAACAGACTTGGAAAAGAGCTTTTGAATTCTGAGAAGGATATTAGAGAACAACGTTATGTCTCAAAATCTGTAATAGAAAATCTAAATAAACTTTGTAGTAAACTCAAAGTTGGCAAAGATACCACGCTTATGAAACTGGCGCGGGTACAGCATTTGATGACCGGAACTGAGGGCGAACTTAAAAATGGAATAACCGATCAGGACATTATTAAAAGTTTGCATCCAACACCGGCAGTAGGCGGGTATCCGCAGGAAAAGGCCAAAGAATTCATTGCTAAAATCGAACCTTTTGATCGAGGTTGGTATTCGGGGCCGATTGGATGGATAAGCAAAGATAAAGCCGATATTGCTGTGGCTATACGCTCCGGATTGGTAGTAAAAAACAAATTACATATTTATGCCGGGGCGGGGATTGTTAAAGGATCTGACCCAGACAACGAATGGAATGAAATTGAGAGCAAAATAGCAGCGTTCCTTCGGGTGTTATCCTGAAATCTGAAAGACTGTTTATGAATACAAAGTATTCGCATATCAATTTTCTCTGGACACAACTATTAATTGAAGAATTATTGCGAAATGATATAAATAGATTCTTCATTTCTCCCGGTTCACGTTCCACACCCTTGACTCTCGCTATCGCCAGAAATAAAAGGACACAAGGTGTCCTGCATTTTGATGAACGCGGGGCAGCGTTTGCAGCATTAGGTTTTGGACAAGCGACTGGAAAACCGGCGGTGCTGGTTTGTACATCGGGGACTGCTGCGGCTAATTATTATCCGGCTGTTATTGAAGCATCAATGTCACAGGTTCCAATGATAATTTTAACTGCTGACCGTCCGCCTGAACTTCGGGACACCGGAGCCAATCAGGCAATCGACCAGGTAAAAATGTATGGTGATTATGTCAGATGGTTTCAGGATATGCCATGTCCATCGATTGAAATTAAACCGGAATTTATTTTAACAACAATTGATCAGACTGTATATCAGTCACAGTGTGACCTACCGGGTCCCGTACATCTTAATTGTATGTTTCGCGATCCATTAGCACCGGATGATAACGAGCAAACGGAGTTTGAAAATTATTTATCAGGTCTTACGTATTGGCTTGAAAATGACAAACCATATACTAAATATCATAAGCCTGTTTTATTACCTGAGTCTCCAAAATTGGAATTACTTTCTGAGAAGATTAAGAATAAAAGTAAAGGTATTATCCTCTGTGGAAAAGTGAATAGCGATTTTGATCGCAACTCTATCATAGAGTTAGCCGACATAGTTGGCTATCCTGTTTTTGCAGATATTACTTCGGGATTGAAAAGTGATGAGTCGGCCAATGTTATTAATCATGAGTTATTATTTGATAGTGGTTTTAGCAACGGTGATTTAAAGCCGGAGTCTGTTATTCACTTTGGGGGAGTGATGATTTCAAAAAGACTAAACCAATGGCTGACTGAAATCAGACCTGATAATTATATCTCTATCAATGATCATCCTTTCCGGCAAGATCCATTGCATATAGTAACCGAAAAATTCCATTGTGAAATAACATCATTTATAAATGGACTACTTCCGCATTTGAAAAAATATAAATCTGATAAACGATGGTTGAATAGTATTATTGAAAAATGTAAAACTAATAAAAAGATTTT
>DAOWMZ010000082.1 GCA_030642845.1 Candidatus Zixiibacteriota bacterium | reverse complement strand
TTTCTTATTTTTGGAACCCTTTCATTTCAGACAGCACTAGAATTGTCCGGTGCAATTGCCTCTATCCCGACAATTACAGAAGCTTATAATCTTCCACCTGAAGTCGTCATCTTCTTAGTTAGTTTTGCCGCTGGTTTATTGACAGGAATGGTAGCAGCTTTTGTTGCTATGGGCTATACCATATTAGCAGGGTTTCTCTATACTAATGGAATTGAGCCATCATATATATTTCTCGCTTATCTTTCCGGTTATTTGGGTATGATTCTTTCACCCACTCATTTATGCTTGATTCTGACTAATGAATATTTCAAAAGCGATCTTTTGAAGGTTTATAAACGAATTGCAATACCAGTGATAATTATGGCTGTGGTTGGATTTTTGATTTATTTGACCCCCTGGGGAAGTATTTTTAAATAGTTTCAACCTCCTAAAAGATAAATATT
The DNA here is from genome assembly GCA_030642845.1 of Candidatus Zixiibacteriota bacterium. GTDB lineage: Bacteria > Zixibacteria > MSB-5A5 > GN15 > FEB-12 > DAOWMZ01. The sequence continues at coordinate 6,750 of DAOWMZ010000082.1, read as the reverse complement.
ATCTGAAATATAACTAATAAAGGGCATTTATGTCTTGTTAAGTTGTTATAATGTAATATATTAAGATTGGTTGACCGATATTATATTTGGGAACTTTGTTGTCTCTTGCGGGTACTAAACTATGAGACGGTAAATGATTGGATTTTTTATGGCTAAAGAGACTGAAAAAGACATAGACTATCGTTTGATGAGATCCATTCAAAATGGTGATATGGTAGCTTTTAACGAGCTCGTTGAAAGATACAAAAATCGCCTTATGAATGTAATCGGGAGAATGCTTTCCTCACCGGATGAAGCTGAAGATATTGTTCAGGAGACTTTTATCCGGGTTTATCAACATCGCCAATCATTTAATTTCAAGCATTGTTTTTCGACCTGGATTTATACTATTGGTTTGAATCTGGCAAGGAATGAACTTCGGAAGAGAAAACGTTTCAAACATTATGATATAGATGAAATGCAGGGTAATGAGGCGGAATTTGCCGTTGATCCCAAGTTGCCCAGTCGGCTTCCTCAGGTATTGTCAAAAGCAATTGAGGAGCTTCCTGAAAAGTATCGTGTTGCGTTTATGTTGCGGGATATTCAGGAACTTGCTTATGATGAGGTTGCCAAGGTACTTGATATTCCTCTCGGAACGGTTAAATCCCGGGTAAACCGTGCAAGAATGATGCTCCGGGAAAAGTTACAACCAAGATTGGAGAGCCATAATGCGCTGTCGAAGAGTACGCTCTTACCTGTCAGCCTTTTGTAGTGACGAACTAAAAGGCCGCAAAAAGCTGTTGGTAGGCGAGCATCTCGAAAATTGTCCTGAATGCCGACGCATTAGAGCAGATTATGCCGCTCTAAATGAAAACCGCCTGGAAATTCCGAATTTAAAAGTTTCCGGTGATTTCAATAATAAGCTGCTTAATCGAATCGGTAAGGAACGATTTGCAGAAACCAGAACCAAAGCCTTTATGCCCAAAAATGCTCCGGTAGTCAGATGGGCTGCTGTGATTCCTGTTATAGCTACTGTATGTCTGGTCTTTGCAGTTACGATGTCCGGACTTTTACCAAATATTGGCACCACATCACTGGAGACTGCCACCTATAATGAAAGTAATGACATCTATAATGCTTATCTGACGGTTCAGCCTGGTAACAATCCAAACATGACTCACCCAATGAATAAAGACTGGTCGCTTACAACTCAATTGGCTAAAGCAGATCGAATTGATAAGATGTCTCGGAAGATTATTGACCAGATTGGAATCAATACCGGGCATACTCGGGGGCTGACCAATGTGTCATCGAAATCCACAAGCCCCGTTCCATACGGACAAACATTCTACAGGGTCCGTCCCGTAGTTAGAATTTATCAATCTCCTGAATCACAGAGAGGAGCGAGTTCTGTATATTGATAACGGTTGCTAAAGTTTTAAAGACTGTGTCGAAATCATATCTCGTCACAGTCTTTTTTCTTCTTTTTATCATATCCGGCGCAATTTCTGCCGAAAGTTCATTGGTTAAGTTTGAAAACCAGCTTAATGATCTGGTTTATAATGCTTCGCGGTCGATTGTAACAATCGAATCAATCAGATCTATTTCTCAATCCATGTTTAATAACTCAAGTAATGAGACTGTACAAAGTATTATTTCATCAGGGATTATTATTGATACATCTGGAAATATTCTCGCTGTAGCTCCATCGATAGTAAAACATGATTACCTGATGGTGCACTACGAAAATAAAGTAATTCCGGCTCGTATCAAGGGGATTGATTATAATACCGGAGTTGCTTTGCTGAATGTTGGAGAAAGAATCGGCAAACCGGTTAAGATGATTAGCAAATACGGTTGTGCCGGCCAGATGGTTATTGCTTTGGGTAACTCCTATGGTATCAAAGCATCACCAACGATAGGCTTTTGCGCTGGTTTAAGATCAGACGGAACTCTCCAGTTTTCATCTACTATCAGTTCCGGCACTGTTGGGGGAGGACTTTTTGATCTGTCCGGAAATCTGGTTGGCTTGATTACAGGTGGAATTAGTGAGGATCACTGGGCAGAAGCAGGATTGGCTGTCCCAAGTCGAGAATTAAAGAAAATTTTTGATTATTTAAATAGATTCGGTGATCGGCAGGCGGGTTATATCGGAATTACCAGTGCAGATATAGAATTTACCCCCGGTATTGAAATTACCTTTCCGGTGCAGTTTGCTCGTAATATTCCCCGGAGAAATCAGATTATCAATCAGGGGATAATGATTACAGAAGTTGTACACCTCTCACCGGCGGCCAATGCCGGTCTTAAGAGAGGGGATGTTTTGATAAGTATGAACGGTTTACCCCTGGGATCTGCCGCTGAACTGAGAAGAAACATCAGAAAATTTCTTCCCGGATCAGTTATTGATTTTGGATTTATCAGAAATAATGTTCCATATATTGCTCCGCTTCAAATAGGTAAAGTTGAGTATACATCAGGGATAGCTTTTCAAGGTAATTCACATAATCTTGCTGTAAGTTTGAATACTGATTCTCTTTTAAATGAAATCAAAACTCTAAAGAAAACGTTAAATAATCTTGAATTCAAACTCCAAAACATAAAGCAATAAAATTCAACGTTGCCAATTTGCTTTATTTCCTATTATTTACTACCCATGTATCATAAAACGGAACTAAAATCGATACGGGATAGACTTAGTGATTTTGATCCGAACCCGGATCCACACTGCAGGATTCTATCACTTTATTCTGCCGCAATTGCGATAGCTGATAATTCAATATTGGAATCAGTTATAACTCTTGCTACAAAGAATAAAATATCTCCAGAGCATTTATATGAAATTGTTCTACAATCATATCTTTTTCTCGGCTTCCCCAAAATGATTGAAGCCGCCGACCATCTGAATAGTATTATTAAGATTGAAGGAGGTCATTCGAGATTAACTCAGGTGAGCTATGAAGAATCAGAAAGATGGTTTATCAAAGGCCGGAAACTGTGCAAAAAAGTTTATGGTAAGAAATATGATATATTGAGAAAACGGGTGGAAGCATTTGCTCCGGATATTTTTAGGTGGATGGTTTTTGAAGGCTATGGCAAGGTTCTTTCGCGCCCTAAATTGAATATTGTTGATCGGGAATTGGCAATTATCTCATGTCTGATTGTAGAACTAAGAGAGCGGCAGCTTTATTCACACATTCTTGGTGCTCTAAATGTCGGAGCTGATGAAAAAGTAGTGGTTCAAATTGTCGAAGATATGAAAATATTTTCAGACAAGGGATACAACATGGCTAAAAAAATATTGAATAAATTAGGTATCAATTAATGCAGATATTTTGGCGAATTATTTTTTATTCTTTTTGTGCTTTCCTTTTATTTTTATTAGGTGCATGGATTTATATTTTTCATATGAATGGATTAGAAAATATTGTCAATAACAGGATTGAATCTATAATAAAAGAAAAAAATAATTTACAGGTTTCAATAGGTAAGATTAAAGGGGATTTAATCACTGGAATTGTTATTGAAAATATCAATCTGTTTTATGATGACGGCATTACTCGCTATCAATTGTTAAAATTGCCACAGCTTGAAGCGGCTTATTCCATAAAGGATTTGTGGAGAAGCGAATATGTGTTTAATTATCTTCATCTTGAATCACCGCAGATAACGGTCAAAAAAGACAGTCTTGGAAAGTGGTTAGTACCTGATTTTTCTGGATCGGGTGAATCTGGCTCGAGTACATTAAACTTTTCAGTGGGGGAATTGGTTTTAAACAATGGTGATTTCTCAGTAATTGAGAACGATGATACTCTCAAAGCTAACAATATTCTTCTCTGGCTGGCAGTGGAAATCAATGATAAAACTTATGCTGTCGAACTTGATCGTCTTGAATTTGATTCCAATCAAGAGAGAGTCTCAATTGATGCCGCTGGAGGAAAAATTACTTACTTTGAGAAGAATCTTCTATTTGAGGATATGATTCTTATATCAAATGATACCAGAATAAGAGTTGGCGGCAACGTAAACTTTGATGATGAGCCCTTTGGTAAAATTTCGATGATTGCCGATAATATCAACCTCGCTGATATCACCACCTATGTGGGTCCGTCACTAAATGGGATTCTTGATATCAATGCCAATATGTCTTTTAATGGTTCGCATATTATTGGTTCTGCTGATCTGGCCGGCACGTTCATGAACTCATCCTACGAAAATTTACATATCGACTTGAATCTCAAAGATAAATTTCTAATCCTTGATACTCTTTATGGAACTATACTTGGTGATTGTTCGGTTAATGGAGTTGGGGAGCTTGATTTTGGCGTTAAACCGGAAATTTATAATCTCACTGCTGATGTTAGAAATTTCAATTTAAGGAACCTTGTACCTAAAGCTTTTGAGACTGATCTTAATGGCAGGCTCGAACTCAACGGCGAATCATTTCGAAATAAAACAATGCTCCTGAAAATAAACGCCGAACTGTTTGAATCATATTTTGATGAATATCCTCTCCAGGAAGCTGCTGGTAATATAATCGTAACAACAGATTCAATTGTTTTTGCAGATTCATTTAAAGTCAAATATTATGAAAATGAATTTTTTACCACCGGGAGTATTGATTATCACAATGATATGAATCTTGATATTCAAATCAATCTGGCTAATCTGGACAGGTACAAAGGAATCTTGTTTATAGACCAACCCGGTGGAAGAGGATTTGTACATGTTGACATGACAGGGAAAACTACAGACCCGGATGTCAAAGGCTTTTTTGTTTCGGACTCTGTGTGGATCTATGGTCTATACTCTGACAGTATGTACGCAGGTATTGATATTGATCGTTTCTTTACAGGTAAAAAGGGAGATATTGATATTGAGTTTTTTAACGGCACTATTTGGGATTTCCCTTATGATACCGGTTTTGCCCTTCTGACGATTGATTCGAATCTGATTGGAATTGAATCGGTTTATATCGCCAGCGAATTTACTAAATTAAATTGTAATGGCAGTTATGATTACGAAGCCTACCCGGGTTTACTTGAAATTGATACTCTTGATTTGAATCTTTATGATCAGCCTTTTCATAATAGAGATAAAATGATTATTGGGGTGGATTCATCAGGATTTCTGTTTACACAGGTATCGCTTGGTAATACTAATGCCATGTTGTCTGTTGAAGGTAAAACAGGCTATGACGAATCACTTGATTTGTCTTTAAATATACATCGTGTTCCTATGGCTCCCTGGATAAATTTATTCGATACAACTCTCAACGTGTCCGGTTATCTATCCTGTAACGCTATTCTTGATGGTGATTTTCTTAATCCGGAATTTTCTCTCGATGGAAAAATAGATTCATTAATATATAAAGGTTTGTTCCTGGGGGACATGTATGCCAGCCTGGGGTATATTGATAAACTTCTTGCGATAGATAGTGTGACTATTAAATCATATCCCGGTAAATACATTGCTAATGGAACATTGCATACCGATCTTGCTTTTACTACCAATGGAATTGAGCGTCTTCCTGAATTGCCGATGGATATTTATATTAATGCTGATGATGACAGGTTTGATTTGGTATCATTTATAATGCCGTCTGTGGAACGAATTGATGGCTTGTTCCATGCCGATATTCATCTTTCGGGCACTCCCAATGATCCGCACCTGGAAGGAGAAGCATATATCATTGGGAAGGGAAGCAGAAATGGTGTTGTTGAATTAAAATATTTTGATCTCGAGCATACTATCTATACTGATTCTGCCGGTGTAACAATGAAAGATAACAAGATCATTATTGACCATATTGAACTCTACAGCACAGACAATAAAAAACCGAATGGTCGAAAACGTTACGCAGAGGTAGAGGGAGAAATTACGGTCGAGGCTTTTGATACCCTTTATTATGATCTGGATATATTACTCCCCAGAGAATTTCCTTATGCCTATGAGCTTGATGAAATAAAAGGTAAAGTCGAAGGCGAGCTTCATGTAGAGGGAAGCAGACCGCCTCTCGTAACAGGTGATTTAACTCTGGTATCAACCAAGTACTATGTGAATTTTGCTGAGAGTTACGAAGGTTCTCCTTTGATGATGGCTCTTTCGACAGAAAAACCCTGGGATCTTAATATTAATGTCGAGATCCTTTCCAACTACTGGATAAAAAATGATGATATTGATGCTGAGTTTGCCGGGAATCTGAATCTTATCAGGGAAAGTGGCAATTATCGTTTTATTGGAGAGATGGAAATCCTGAGAGGGAGGGGATTCCTGTTTGATAAGACATTCAATATTGATCCGGGCAGTGTAGTTATGTTTGAAGGGAATGACACTCTTAATCCACGTTTGGATATAACAGCTATTACTCGTATTGCAGGAGTGCGGGCTAATAATTTTGAAGAGGATGATACTCCTGAACAGATTGAAATCGGAATCCATGTTACCGGTACTCTCGATAAACCGGAAATAAATCCTGTATCTGAGTCCGGGCTATCAAGGGAAGAAATACTCCCATTATTGATTGCTAACTACTATAGCAGCGACAGTCTTTCAGCATCAAATCAATTAGAGCAACGACTGATGGGATTGGGGTATTCTCAGGTTTCTCAGATAGGATCCCGCCAATTAAGTCAAATTGGAGTGGAGACATTTATTATTGACCCGGTCTATGGAAGTGAATCAAACCTTCTTAATGCTCGTGTGACTCTCGGAAAATATTGGGGCTCCCGGCTTTATACCTATGGAAGAACAACAACCTATGGTCAGACC
>DAOWMZ010000361.1 GCA_030642845.1 Candidatus Zixiibacteriota bacterium | reverse complement strand
GGTTATTACAGGTTCCGGAGATTGGTATTTTAATTTGTTTAATAGTTTTTAATTATGAAAAACCTGAATTAATATGAGAACCACTATTCCTGTAGCTGTAGCTTTCTTAGCAGGTATCATTATGGTAATTTCATTTTTCTTTGATGAAAGTACCTTTATCGGTGGTTTGTCCCAGGAATTAAAAATATGGCTTACAATTGTAGGTGGATTTACTCTGCTGTTAGGTGTGGTTTCGATCACCAGAGTCAACTTTGCCGCTGTAAAGAAGCGCAAAGAGGACTGGATCTATAAACTAATCACTCTCATATCAATTTTTGCGATGGCTATTCCGGCAGTTTTGCCCAATTCATGGTCATCATTATTAGGGAGAGAAGAAGGCTCGATATACGATTGGCTATTTGTCTATTTGGATACCCCTATGATGGCTACCATGTTTGCTACCCTGGCATTTTATATCGCTTCGGCAGCTTATAGAGCCTTTAGAGCCAGAACAGCAGAATCGACAATTTTGCTTCTGACAGCAACTATGGTCATGCTATGGCGTGTTCCGATGGGTGAAGCATTTTTGAATTTATTTCCCGGTGATATTCCTTATTTTTTAAATACTTATATAATGAACGGTGCCAATATGGCTGTTCAGCGCGGAATCATTATCGGAGCTGCCTTAGGAGCAGCATCAATGTCACTGCGTATTATTCTTGGTATTGAACGAACATATATGGGTAAAGGTTGAGATCGTGACTATTTGGGAGAAAATGGAAAAAATGGATCGCCGCTGGGTTTACCTCATGGTAGCCATAATGGTGATTCTGCCGTTTATATTACCAGCTGATTTCCCTATTTCCATAACCCCCGAAGCCCGTATGCTCTATGATACAATTGAAGCTCTGCCGGATTCATCAGTAGTATTGCTGGTCTTTGATTATTATCCCTCAACTATTGCCGAATGCGAACCTATGACAATTGCAGCACTGCATCATTTCTTCAGTAAAGACTGCAAGGTTATCACTCTCAGTAATATTCCTCTTGGTGGACCATCGATGGCCGAAAGAATAACCCGTATGATGGCTGAGCAGTATAATAAAGTTTACGGTGTTGATTTTGTTAACTTGGGATATAAAGCCAACTATGTGGCGGTAATGTCCGGGATGGGAACATCAATTGAATCAATTTTCCCGACCGATAATTCCGGAACACCATTAGCAGAATTACCATTGATGCAGAATGTCAATAATTATGATGATATTTCATTCCTTTTTGAAGTTGCCGACAATGCCACTGCCGACTATTGGGTTTCGATTGTTAATGCCCAGTTTGGCCTTCCGATGGGTTGTGGTACTACTGCTGTAAGTGCTCCCAAATATTATGCTTTTGTCAGTGCCGGACAGTTTGTCGGACTTTTAGGCGGTATGAAAGGTGCGGCTGAGTATGAAATACTGATAGGTCAAAAAGCTGATGCCGTTAGCGGAATGAGCGCACAGTCATTAGTACATCTGCTGATTATATTCTTAGTCATAATAGGGAATGTTGGCTTTTTCTTAGGCAGATCCAAAAAACGTGAGGCAAGGTTATGAGTGGAATAGAAATATTTCAAATTTGGATTATAGCCTTCTTTACGATAGCACTGCTCTCGTTCCTCTATAAGGATAATCCCATTTATAAACTGGCCGAACATATTTTTGCCGGTCTGTCTGCCGGATACTATGTCGGATTGATCTGGGATACTGTAATAATTCAACAACTTTATATACCGATGTTTGACAATGGGAAATATTGGTTAATCATACCCGGAATTCTCGGGTTCCTTATGTTCACTCGTTTCTTCCCTAAATACTCATGGGTATCTCGAATATCATTGGCATTCTTTATGGGAACAGCCGCCGGAATATTCCTGGTCTCTCAGTTGCATGGTCTGGTTCTTCCGCAGATGCAGGATACAATGAAACCACGGGAAAACCGTCAAACAGTTCAGGTTCAGGATTTTTCAAAATATATTGGCAACCTTGAAATATTGAATCCTGAAGCTGTTGATACTTTAGCACAATCAGATACTACTCTCGCAGACACTACACTTGCTATGGAAGGACCTGATTATAAAGTAAACTGGGGCGACAGCATTGTTCTTTCATCAACCTTTGATGATACCACTGGAGCCGAACTGGATGATCTGGTCATCTCCCTAACGATACGCAACCAGGCTGATTTAAGTGAGACGGTTCTAATAGAAGCTCAGCCTGACGGAGAAAACGGCATAACTATTGTCGATAACGGGGATGGATCATTTACTGCTAATTATATTTTTATACCGGATACCTCTTTTGCTGTCGGGACATATGATCTTGGTTTTGAGGTGAAACAGGTTTCGATAATGTACATTCTGACAATCTTAATCCTGATTGGGGTAATCTCGACCCTGATCTATTTCTATTTTTCCAAGGAACACACCGGAGCATTGGGAGTTACCGCCAAAGTAGGCATTTGGTTTATTATGATATCTTTTGGGGCGCATTT
>DAOWMZ010000044.1 GCA_030642845.1 Candidatus Zixiibacteriota bacterium | reverse complement strand
AACCCCGTGACCGGATATTGAAATTACAACATCCTTGATTTTAGGGTCAGTTTGATCAATAAGAGACTGAATGTTAAATATAACAGCTTCACGATCTCTTATTTCATCAGCAACAATTGCATCCGGAGGAAACTCTCTCACACCAATGGCTGCTATTGTGTAGCCGTCATTTGTATGATCAAGTTTTACCAACTTTACAGAACTTGAACCAATATCAAGTCCTACTGTACTTTTACTTCTTTGCGAAAACAACATAGATTACTCTGTAGTTTTAAGCTTTCAAGTTCTTTTATAAATTTCTTATCGGCATGTTTTTAAAACGATTTATGGTTCTTTTCCAAAAATGATTAAAAAAACTTATTTTAACCAATAATTTATCTTTGTATCGAACTTATCGGTTTGCCCTGTCATGTTCTTAACATCTATTTAACATTAATAACAGTTAGAAAAAAGCCCGTAAAACCAACAAAAAAACCCCTCCAAAAAGGAGGGGTTACCAAAAAGGAGAAGAAGGAGTAAGAATTCTAATAATTATTTGAAGTGGATTTTATCCTGCCGGTAGCTGCCAGAATATTATGAACTTGAGTCCCGACCATCAACTCAGAGTATTTCATAGTATAAATCTCAGCTCCATTAGTACTACTGGTAACAAATCTGGCAGATCCATTGGGCATAAATATGATAGTGTTGTTATCAAGATTGGTATTAAGATAATCTATATTACCAGTTAAAGTATCGGATTTGATAATATCATCACCATCATTAAATTCATACAACCCAAGACTAACTATATCCTTAAAAAGAGTCATGGATATATTGTCGTGATCAAAATAAACACCATGGGGGGCTTTATTAGATATAGCTTTTGACCTTGCTACTTTCATAGTGGATATTATGTCCCTGTTGGCACTACTATAGCGAATTCTTTCAAACCCACTTTCAAATTTGGGAACCGCCAAACTGGCTATAATTCCAATCAGGACAACAGTTGTCATAAGTTCTATAAGTGTAAAACCTTTTTTTGAATTCATTTTACTTATCATTTTATTATATCTCCACTAAGTTAAGCCATAAGCTTTATCATAATCACTGCTAATGATATCAGCAGTTTATGTGCCTGCTCCTGATAATTATCAACATATTAGCTTGTATAACCGATCATCATATCAGATAATGGATTGCAGAGATTTAATTTCTTATGAATTCAACCGAAGGAACAATTATAGAGAAAAATGCATTTATATATATAGGAAAGAGCCTATATATATAGGTTTAGTTCTACTTATAAATGTTGACAAAACATGAAAAAACCTTAATTATGTATATAACTGGTCTTACATTAGCTTATTGCATTATGCATTAAGAAAGGATTCCTTAAATGAAAAGTCTTTTATCTTTATTAATTTCATCTTTTTTGATAATAACTGCTTTGATAATATTTCCAATCATTACTCAAGCAACAATTCCAGGACATGAATGTCTGGTCGAAGGACCGTTAGTCATACAAAAATCAAAAGATATTATTAAGCAATCAGCCTGGGAATATCTTTCTTCTCAAGATAACGAAAACATTAGTGTTTGGGTCTTTTTCACTGATAAAGGTGTTTTTACAAAAGAAGAATTCGACAATAAAGCTGCCTCAATATCATTAAATGAAAAATCAATTAAAAGAAGAGCAAAAGTTAATAAGGACAAGATCCTGTTTGTCGATTTGCCGGTTGTACAGGATTACGTTGATAATATTATAAATAACGGCGGTAAGCTCAGGCGAGTTTCCAGATGGTTAAATGCTGCCAGTTTTGATATTCCTATTGCAAATATCGACCAATTAGAATCTTTCTCTTTTGTAGCCGAAATCAGACCTCTGGCAAAATTTAAACGTCAGGATCAACTTCAAATTCAGGATATTCGAATTGATGACATCAAAAATTTATCATTATCACCTGATGTACTAAATTATGGCTTGGCTCAGGATCAATTAGAGCAAATCCATGTTCCGGCTGTTCACCAGATGGGCTTTGATGGTACTGGTGTTACTCTGGCAATTTTTGATACAGGATTTCGTAAGTCACATGAAGCCTTTGCCCAGCATTATTTAGATAATAGAGTTATAGCTGAATGGGACTTTGTTTTTAATGACAGCAATACTGCCAATGAAGGTGCCGATTGGAGCAACCAATGGAATCATGGTACCTTAATCTGGTCAACATCCGGTGGTCATAAAGACGGCACGCTCTACGGCCCGGCTTATAAAGCAAATTTCATTTTATGCAAAACAGAAGATGTTCGCTCGGAAACTGCGGTAGAGGAAGATAACTGGGTTGCCGCTCTTGAGTGGGTAGAACCATTGGGTACTGATGTTGTTACCACTTCCCTTGGATACTCTGACTGGTATACTTATTCTGATTTTGATGGTGCCACAGCCATTACTACTATTGCTGCTAATACTGCTGCCGGTCTTGGAATAGTTCTCTGTAATTCAATGGGTAATGGCGGTCCCGCAGCTGGGACTCTTACAGCTCCTGCTGATGCTCATGATATTTTATCCTGTGCTGCGATGGATGGCAATGGTAATCTTGCCAGCTTTTCATCTCGTGGACCGACTTATGACGGACGTATGAAACCGGAAGTCGGCGCAAGAGGAGTCAGCACTTCAGCTGCCTCATCCAGTGGAGACAATTCCTATACAACTGCCAGTGGAACATCCCTTTCCACTCCTCTGGTTGCCGGAGCAGTCTGTTTAATGATTCAGGCTCATCCGGAGTTTACTCCCACAATGGTTATTCAGGCAATGAAGGATTTTGGCGATCATGCTCTTAGCCCGGATAATAACTATGGCTGGGGTATTATAAATACAGAAGGATCGATTGGCTGGGGAGCTAATTTTGAGGCTGACATTACGGCTGGTGATGCCCCTCAGTCTGTTCAGTTTACCAATATCTCTTCTTTGGCTTCAAATACCTGGGTCTGGTCATTCGGTGATGGAGATTCTTCTAATGTTGAAAATCCAACTCATTATTATAGTAGATCCGGTGTTTATGATGTTTCGCTTTCCATCGATACCGAGTACGGAATAATATCAAAAGAAAAACAAGCTTTTATCATTCTTTTAGGTGATACTCTTACATTTACGACAGATTCTGTTTTTGCCGGTGAGAATGCCTATATTTCGGTAAATTTGAAAAACTCTCAACCAATTAATAAAATAACTATTCCCTTTACTTATGGAGGATCCGGGTTAATTGATTTTGATTCGGTAACTTTGGGTGACAGGACATCCTACTTTGATGAAATCAAATTTGTACATCAGGATTCATGGGTAAGAAAATATACGGTTGAATTATCCATTGATTTACAAGGGTCAAACCCGCCTATTGATCCGGGTTATGGTGAAGTTATGAGAATTTATTTCACAACCGATCCGTATGCTCTTGGTGGAGTCAGTGATTATGTTGATACGACAAATTCCACATATCAGCTAACCATTAGATCAGAGTACATGACTTATGAACCACGATTTCATGAAGGTAATATTGTTATGAATCCTGTGATTAGAGGAGACGCAGATTATACAATGTCAATCAATGTTGCTGATCTGGTCTATCTCGTTGATAATCTTTTCAAAAGTGGTCCGAATCCAGTTTCAATTCAAGCAGGTGATGCCAACAGTGATCTGGTAATATTGGTTTCAGATTTAATTTATCTTGTTGAATATCTTTTCAAAGGTGGTCCTCCTCCTGCGACACCATAGATTTTAGAAATTAATCCTCGCGTAGAGTGGGGGCTTGTCTCCCACCTGTAAACGGGCGACACAAGGCCGCCCTCTACGCGAATCAGCCTCTGGTTAAACAAATTATTCAGCAATAACTTAAATAACAAACTTCCCGTTACGGTAGACTACTTTACCATCAGCAGTTATAGTTCCCTTTTTCATATTACAAATCATGTCCCAGTGAAGAGCACTTTTATTTTTACCACCGGATTCATCAATTGATTTTCCTACTGCAAGATGGCAGGTTCCTCCGATTTTTTCATCGAAAAGGATGTTCTTTGAAAAGTGTTTAATATCATAGTTCGTTCCAATTGCAATCTCACCGACAAATCGCGCACCTTTATCCATGTCCAGCATACTGGTAAGGAATTCCTGGTTTTTACCGGCAGATTCCTTAACTACTTTTCCCTTTTTAAATTCCAGGGTTACATTCTCAACAACCCGTCCCATATAAACTGCAGGGTAACTGAATTTAATATGTCCTTCAACCGTATCTTCGATAGGTCCGGTAAAAATCTCGCCATCAGGGAAATTAACACGCCCGGAACAATCAATCCACTTACGCCCTTTGACCCTCATTTTTAAATCAGTCCCTTCAGACTGGAAATGAAGACGATCAATCCGGTTAAGAATTTTAACCAGGCGGCTCTGTTCTTTGGAAACTTTTTTCCAGTGTTTTGAGGGATCAGCAGCATCAAGATGACCAGCCTTATATACAAAATCAGTCCAATCGGCTAAAGACATTTCCGCTTCCTGGGCATCAGCATTGGTTGGGAAAAGTGTTCCGCACCATCTGAGCGAATTATCTCCCATACGTTTGAACATCTTTTTTATCAAACTTGCCCGTGAACCTCGTGCCAAAGCCTGGCGTTTGGGATCTATTCCGGAAAGATAACGTGTGTTTTCACTACCCCAGACGGTGATAAAAGTCTCCATTTTATTTACTTCGAACTTTTCCATAGGCGATATAAATTTTAACTGATCGTCTTTGGCATATTTCAAAAAAGTCTCTTCATTATCCGGAATTAAAATTTTGGTATAAGGATTCCCGCCCACTAATGTAGCTTCTTTGTAAATGGCCTTAATCAATGGCAGGGAACAAACCTCACCCTGAATTCTGAGCATCTCCCCTTTTTTCAATCTAATCGAATAATGAACGAGTAGTTGCGCCAGTTTTTCAATTCTGTTATCCATCCTGTTAAATCTCCCAAATAATGTTAAATTCTGTCGTCATCATTTTTGTTTAAAACCATTAAATATTATTTACGGTTATAATTTCTCAAGGTTCATTTCCAGATTCAAAAGTTTCTTTTTCAGAGTCAAACCGCCGCCATAGCCACCCAATCCATTTAAGGCAACGACCCGATGACAGGGAATTATTATTGGTATTCTATTTTGAGCATTAGCTGTCCCGACTGCTCTAAATGCCCCGGGATTATTTATTAACTTTGCAATCTGTCCGTATGTTTTTGTTTTTCCGTATGGAATCCGAGCAACTTCTTTAAGTACTTTTGTCTGAAATGGTGTCCCCATTGGATCAAGTTTGACTCTGAATTTCTTGAGTTTACCTGATAAGTATGCTTTAATTTCTTTTTCAGTCTGCTTGTTTATTTTTCCACCATCAAGAATTTCATAATCGGGGAATATCTCTTTTAGCTTTTTATTAAAGTAACTTTTGGATTCAGCAGGAAGAGTTAGAAGGGCTAAACCCTTATCCGTAGCAGCTGTATTTATCTTTCCGATATTTGTATCGAATGAATGAATATAAACTTTTGACATAATTTCCTTCTATTTAATCTCACTTAGTAAATCAGGTAATTTGGAAATGGTATCTATATAATAATCAGGTTTAGTATTTTGCAGATCATTGCTTTTTCCATATGGAGATTCTACCGCAACCACCCTCATCGGGACTGCTTTGGCTGCTAATACATCATTAATAGTATCCCCAACTATTATTGAATCTTTTGGATCAGCATTCATACGCTCCAGAGTCATTATAAAAATCGATGGGTCCGGCTTTACATTTTCAACTTCATTACCACCGGAATAAACCTTAAAAATATTCTCCCACTGAAATTTCTTTATTATGCCTTCGATATGCGGTCTTATTTTAGTCGATGCAATCCCGAAATTATATCCATTAGCTTTTAGCTGCTCAAGAGTTTCTTCGACATTTGGTAAAACGACAGTTGAAGATATAACTGTCTCTGCCGCTTTAACCTGAAAGTGTTTGTACAATTCCTTTAAAGGAACATCAGTAAAATGGGGATACATTGTATATAGAGGAAATCCGATAAAGGGTTTAATTATTTCTGGCGGCTGCTCGGGTTCTCCCATTTTAACCAAAGAATAATTTACCGCTTCTACCACTCCGTCTGAAGAATCAATCAATGTTCCGTCCAAATCAAAGATAATGTTCTTAATTCTGCTCAAAACAGCTTCTCCACTTTTCCTACCAATTGGCTTAATGGGACTTCATAAGTCTTATCAATATATCCCAAATGAACAGTCACAACCAGGATAGAGTAAGACTCCACTGAAATTAATGGACTGTCCCCATAAAGGTTTAATGAATTTAGTATAAAAACAGGACTGTTATTGACAACAAGCACCCCTTCCACCATCTCTACATTTTCACTCGGTAAACCAAGGACAAAACCGCAAATTTCCTTTTGATCTTCTGTTTTAAATTTAACAATCTCAAAACGATCCGGCAAAGAATGCAGAACCGGTTGCTCTATAAACCAGATATCCAAAAAATATTCCAATCGGCTCGCTTTTAGAAGATCGTCTTTCCAAAAAAATGGCTCCAGGCTGTTGTCTTTCTGAATAAACAGATCCGGACAGTTTCTAATTCCAAAATTGGCGGGAGCCAATGGCCAGAATATTTGAAAAACAAAACCAATAACAAAAAATATTATAAATTTTTTAGGTGAGGGTACCTTCTTTTTGGTATTTGTTTTGATTGTTTTATAAAGATCAAAAAATGAAAATAAATAAAATAACAACGGCAAACCATATATCAGAATCCGACCCAATAATGGAATCGAGATAAACAAAGAAATTGTGAACAGAACCGAAGCCGTAAGTGTTATTAAGAATATGAAGATGCCGAAAAGGTATTCTTTGACATATATGTGCCCCAAACCGGGTACTAATAGATGCATAAAAAAGATAAGGACTTTGGAATTCTGGCTTTTAAGTAGTTTTGTTTTCATAAGTTATGTTCAGAAATATTACATTCTTTCTCTACCTGTTCCGATTAATACCTCACAAACCGATAATTTCTAACAGCTTATGGAAATAAGACTAATACTCTTATTAATACAGCCAGATATTTATGATCTGTCAGTTTCTAATAAAAGGAGTAACTTTAGAAATAACAAGCAGTTAGTTGGGTTTCATGAGAATAAATGATGTTCTCCCGAAACGATACTGAGATATAACCGTATAATATACATAAGGATAGATTCACGATCATCCCATTGCTAAACTTGACATTTGGCGATTTGTGAATAGATTGTAAACAGATTAACATGATATGTATTGGAGGCCTTAATGGTCCGTTATAGTGTACAATTGTTTAGCTTGACAGTTTTTGCAATAGCTCTTATCTGGTTTGCAGGTTCCGGTGAAGCTTATCAGGGAGATGAGGCTTTCGCAAATGAACCTATTTTTATTGCTGATACTTTCCATATCGATCTCGAAGAAAAAAGCGACTCCCCAATCAACGAGGTTTCTCCCAGGGAAAAAAGAGAAACATTTCTCAGGGATGTCAAAAAACTAACCCAGACTGCTTTTGAAATTAGAAATAAATATATGGAAGAAGTCGATACTGAAGAGATTATCAAATCGGGTATTAAAGGTATGCTCTCAGATCTGGATCGTTATTCTAATCTGTTAGAGAAGAAATCATACGATGCTCTGATGGAATCGACTCATGGCAAATATGAAGGGCTCGGAATGCAGATTGATTCCCGCGAAGAACGAATCAGGATAATCAGCCCTATCGAAGGAACTCCTGCCTATCGCCAGGGATTAAGAGCCGGTGATATTGTTTGGGATATTGAAGGAATCTCTACCGAAGGGATGACTGCCTCTGAAGCATCTAAACTGATGCGCGGTAAAGCAGGCACTTCAATTAAGATGTCGATTAAACGTACCGGTATTGACAACCCAATTGAATTTGAAATTGAAAGAGCAATTATAGAATTAAAATCGGTCAATTACTACGGTAAGGTATATGGAACTGATGTCGGATATGTTCGTCTTTCTCGTTTTGCTGAAGAGACCAGCCACGAATTAAGAGATGCAATCAGTGCTCTAAACGAACAGAATGTATCAGCTCTAATTTTCGATCTGCGCAACAACGGCGGCGGTCTTCTGGATCAGGCGATTGAAACCTCGGAATTGTTTTTACAACAAGGTAATGAAATTGTTTACACCAGAGGTAGATTTCAAAACAGTGAGCGTCATTTCCAATCACAGCGTCCTCCTCTTTTCCCGGACAAACCTATAATTGTACTTGTCGATGAAGGGACAGCCTCGGCTTCGGAGATTGTCGCAGGAGCGATTCAGGACTGGGATCGGGGATTGATTCTCGGAAGCACAACTTACGGCAAAGGCTTGGTTCAACAGGTCTTCCCAATCTCTGCTGACGGCTCCATGAACCTTAAACTTACAACTGCCAAATATTATGTCCCCTCAGGACGATGCATCCAGAAACCGGACAAACAGGAAAAGCATCATCCGGAATCTGCTTCAATAGTTGAAGAAGTCGATAGTATGGAAGTTGCCGAAGAAAAAGAAATTTTCTATACCAATGGCGGCAGGATAGTTTATGGCGGCGGTGGTATTGTTCCGGATATTGAAATACCAGCCGAAACATGGAGACCTATAGAAATTAATCTCTATCGTAATTCGATGTTCTTTAATTTTGCAGTTGATTATGTAGCAAAACATCCTGATGTAAAACCAACTGTTGAAGTAAATGATGAGATTATTGATCAATTCAAAACCTTCATTAAGGAAAAAGATTTCCACTATACTTCAGCACTGGAAGCATCGATTGAAAATCTTGAAGAGACAATCAATAAAGAAGAAAAACAGGATCTCTTTGCCGGCATGTTAGACAGCTTGAGAGTTGTTGCCGCAGAAGAAAAAGAAAAAGATTTTGACCTCTCCAAAGATTATATCGGAAAAACGATCAAGCGGGATATCGTTTCTGCTATCGCCGGAGAACGGGGAGTTTATGAAGAGATCGTTTTAAAAGTTGATCCTGGTGTCCAGAAAGCTATTGAGATTTTAAGTTCCAATGAATATTCCAACCTGATCAAACGAGGTCAGAAGAAAGCAGAACTCTAATTAACAAGACATAAGATTTT
>DAOWMZ010000272.1 GCA_030642845.1 Candidatus Zixiibacteriota bacterium | reverse complement strand
TGCCAAACAACGTGAGCCAAATCATACCAAAGAAGTAACTGCCCTTATAAATAAATTTCACCCGAAGTCTGTTCTTGATGCTGGCTGTGCTGCCGGGTTGACCTCTATGCTGTTTGCCAAACAAGGGGTAGAAGCAGTTGGTTTGGATATGTCTCGTCCAATGATGGAACAGTGCCATAAGAAATACGACAACAGCAAACTTTCTCTTAGTTTCTGTAAAGGGAATTTTGAGAACCTTCCTAAGAAATTGTATAACAGTTTTGATATGGTTGCCTGTCTGGCTAACTCTATCAGTGGTGTTTCTACTATTGTGGGTCTTGGCAAGGCTATTAGGAATTTCTATAAGGTACTTAAGCCGAATGGCGTACTTGTCTTACAAATGTTGAATTATGCTTCAATGAAAGAGGGTATAATATTCCCGATAAAAGCTACGGAAAATAACGGGATTATTTATGAACGCTTCTCTGAGAGGCAAAAAAACAAACTTTTTGTTTATGTCACGAGGTTTGATATGAACCAGAAGCCTCCTGAATTTGAGATATTCCGCCATCAATTTGATAATTATACTACTGATCAGGTAATGAAAAAAATCAAATCTGCGGGGTTTCAGAGAACAAAGAAATATGGCAATCTGCTTCTGAATAAAAAGTTCCTTAAATTATCATCTCGGGATCTGATAATAACTGCCGTTAAACCATTAGATTGATGATTATAAAGAATTGTCCGATAATATAAGAATGTAGTAGTTATTGTTAATTGTATTTGATGAAGATATATTTACTGTCTATGAAAACAAGATCGCTTATTATATTTATCTGCTTGATGTTCTCTGTTACTGCTCAAGCTCAGCGAAGTACGCATGCCAGTAAATCATTTAATGATTACCGACCAATAGGGGAGACCCGTCTCTGGACTTTCTTGTTGAAAGATTCAACTCTTGGGCAACTTATCTCTACAGTGGAAAAAGAGACTAAAATAAACGGTGAATCCGGATATGTTCTGAATGACAGAATCTATTTGGATTATAGTAAAGTTGGTAACCCTGTTATTATTGATGTCTCCGGTCAGCATTATGTTAGCAGCAACGGCACATATTTGGGTGATGATCTGAAGTTTATTATCAATGAACAGGAAGAGAGACTGAATTTCAAGAAAGATAATGACAACATTACCGGCTTTGTTACTCGTTTGGGTGAAGAAGTCGATTTTGAAATTCCCTGCTCGGAAAACAGATTTGCAATTGATAACAACTTTATGGACCACTATGAAGCATATCTTGCTATGAGGGATTTAAAAGTAGGGGATACTATCAGTGATAGTATTTTTATGCCTCAAACCGGATTGATGGGCATGATTGAGGGACAGGTAGTCGGATACTCATGGCAGCAATTACATAAAACCCTTTTTGATTCTGTTTTTGTTATCAGGCTAACCTCGCCTCAAAATATGGAGATGTTTTTTACACCTGATAAAAAACTTCTCAAAGTAAATATAAAATCAATTCAAATGCGCATTTATCTTGATGCAATCCAGCAGAGACCCGTATCGAAACTTCAAGTCTCATCGTTTACACTAAAGGAGTTCATAAAACTATTACCGGCTTATTCTGTTTTTATAATAATTGGATTTATTACAGCATTGTTATTCTTTTCAAGAAAATTATTAAGCAGGTTTGGTCTGATTTCATTTGGTATTGGTCTGTTATCAGTTTCAATCGTTATCTGGGTTCAGTTACCCATCCAGAATTACCTTTTTAAATTACTGTATGCCCCTTCAATTGCTATTGGTGAGGCTTCCTTTTTTATGGGTTTGATGACGATAATACCTGCTGGAATAATACAGGAAGGGTTGAAAATAATTTGCATACCGCTGGTGTTGACTCTCTTAAAAAGCAAAAGGGATAACAGTATATTAATAGGAACTTTATTAGGAGTCGGTTTAGGAATTGCAGAAGCTTCTTATCTTGTCAGTATTGTTCATCCGCAGGAAATATTTAGCTGGGGTCTTCTTGAGAGAGTATCATGGATAATGTTCCATGTTATAAGTGGTGCTCTAATAGGATGGGCATATTACAATGGCAAAGGCAAACTTATTTTAATTCTTGGGATCACAATGTTATTAAATATAATCCTGCGAAGCCTGCCATTTCTGTCTCCAATTGATATATTGCCTATTGAGATGATAGTAATTCTTTATGCTGTAATCGTATTGATTTTCCTTTTAGTCTCTCTGTTCATTATTAAAAAACAATCATATCAGCAATAAAAAAAAACGCCTGATTCTTTTAAACCAGACGTTATATTTATAGAAACGGTTGGGATCCTATCACCTCACCCGCAGGAGCTGCAATCCCCACCACTGGCACCACACTCACCGGCATTTGACAGCTTTATCATAAAA
The DNA here is from genome assembly GCA_030642845.1 of Candidatus Zixiibacteriota bacterium. Lineage (GTDB taxonomy): Bacteria > Zixibacteria > MSB-5A5 > GN15 > FEB-12 > DAOWMZ01. The sequence continues at coordinate 1,448 of DAOWMZ010000272.1, read as the reverse complement.
CCACCCTGACCAACTTCAAAAATAACAAAATCAATACTTATATCACCATAATTAGCAATAAATTTCAAAAGATTCGGATCAATGAATGCATTGATTCCGTTGGATTCCAACTTTTCAAGATTTTCCGTTGACTCATCCAGAGCCAGTCCCAAATTGGGACCGCTTCAGCCAGCCCCCTGGAAAGTAACAATCAGGTTCTTTCCATTACCTTGATCGGAGCCAAGAACCTTTTTTATTTCAGTGCTGGCCGAATCTGAGATTTGTAACATTTAAAACTACCTTTCAAAAATTATTTTCTATTTAGATCGTCAATAATGTAAAATGATTCCGGTAAATTTCAAGAGAATTATTATTTTATCATTGTCCGATAATTGCATTATTTATCGCTTAATTACATAATTTCAAGCAAAAGGTTCCCCATATATTGTGTTTTGTTATTTATTATGTCGTAAGCTGCTGATATGCAATGACATAATAAAATGCTTGCTTAATGTGTTAAGCTTGCTATTATTGTATGTTTACTCAAATCGTTTATAGACGATAAAATGAGTGATGGCTTAAAAAATTATGAAAGGGTATTATGGCACTTACGATTTGCTTCTACGAAGATAACAGCCTGAATAATTTTTACCCCCTGACATATCTTCGACCAATCTATCTGCTCAGATCCGGTATGATTGAATTATTCAAACGCCGCCATCCATTTGATGATGATACCAGAATCATTCTTTCCTGTCGGGAGAATCTTGCCCCTTTGGTCAGTAAAAATTATGACTATCCTGTTAATATAATAAAACGGAATGACTCAGATATATTATTTGTCAATGGCCGTTTAAAAAATTGGGGGGATTTATCTATATTAGTCAAGGAAAGTAAAATATCAACTCAATTTGTTACATCTACCGGAGAAACAGCGGCAGTTCTATTTAGAGAGGAAATACAGAATAAACTTCCGGGAATAACAACTCATCATGACTTTCAGAATCTATATGAAAAAGATATTGAAATGATTCCTCAAACAAAAACAACCGCCGCATTATATAATTATTGTTGGGAGTTAGTGGCTGATCTTCATGAATCGCTAATTAGTGATTTTGAATTATTAAAAAATAGTCACGCTAATACAGTTGGAGATATTGTTTCGGGTAAAGCCCATTTAATAAACAAAGATAATATCATCTTGAGCCGAGGTGTCTATCTTGCCCCGAGTGCGGTTATTGATGCTACCGATGGTCCTGTCTTTATAGGAGAAAACAGTAGAGTCGATTCTCATGCTGCTATTTATGGTCCCTGTTTTGTTGACCATGATTCAAGAATACTTGCAGGTAAAGTAAGCGGTTCATCTATCAGGGCGGTTTGCCGAGTAGGAGGAGAAGTAGAAGAATCGGTTTTTCAATCTTACGTTAATAAATACCATGATGGTTTTATTGGACATAGCTATGTCGGTT
>DAOWMZ010000239.1 GCA_030642845.1 Candidatus Zixiibacteriota bacterium | reverse complement strand
CCGGCTCTGCTGTAATATTCATCCTGCTTGTTATTGAATAATTCCAAAGATTCTTCAAAAAGTCTGTTTGACAATGCCTGCTTAAAAGTGGCAACACCACTTCTGTTCTTTTTCTCTCTTGGCAGACCGGCGATATTTCTAAGTTCAGAATCTTCGCTAAATTCAAAAGAGAGGGCATAAAAACTGCGGACAGGGAATAATTTCATATCAATATTATAGTGACGGTTATAATAAAGGTAGGCCTTACTATCATTGGATAGGAAAGGAATCACCCACAATGCACTTCTTGTTTCACCATCGAGAAGCTCTTCATTAATTCGAGAGTTGAATCGAAAAACTGCAATATCCCATCCTTTGGTGAATCCAAATATTTTCTCCCCTCGCGACACTTTGGCTTGTTCAGATAGAATTTCTTCAACCTTAATATAATCACCTTCAGGGTCAGGGCGATACTCGCCATCTTCAAAAATAAAACTCCCCTCACCCGACTCTACTTTAAGATAAGAAATCCCTCTCACTTTGCGGGTTTCATCGGAAAGAATATAAGTCATATTAAAGCTGAGACGATTGCGGATATTATTGTAGCGAAGAATCATCTGTCCCAAAAAATTCTGTTCTTTTATTTCAGGCTCTTTTAACCATTGATAACTTAGTATGGATGTATAATTCAGTTTGCCAAACTGGCGATTGGATTCAAAAGAGAGGCGATGCCTTAACAATGAAGGTAACCAAATACCTGAAAGTGAATCCTCGTCAAATCTTTCGTACCTCAGTTTTTCTGATATATGATCAATTTCTGCTGTAAACTTTAAGAATCGTGTTCCTTGTCCTGTGCCCGTATAAGTATTTATACGTCTGTCATATTCGATTCCGGTATTAAATTTCCATTTTTTATCAATATCCCATTTTAGATTGGAAGAATATTTATTCACTTCTCCTTTAGTCTTCCCCGATGTCTGATCATAATCAACTCGAACAAAATCACACACCAAGTGTGTATTAATTGTTTTATGAGGTTTGATTATAATTGAAGATCCCCCCCGCCATGAGTCGAGTCTGTTTTTATAGCTTAAACGAGAAATAAATGGAGTAATTTTTATTTCACTTGATAGACTATAACCGGATTCAAAGCGGTACCAGGACTCGTCTGTAGCAGCAATAAAATTAGCCGGTAACAAAAATTCTCTGCTGAAATCCGTATTATAAATACGACTCCGTGACTGGTAGTTTATCCCTTTATGGCGAAAGCTAAGATTATAGTAATTTTGTTTATAACGCTCTCTCCAATTTCTTTTAAGTGATAGAGTGTACATCTCACCTGAGTTATCATTATCGCCCAGATCAGAAAAAAGATTTTTATCATGATCAGACTTCCTGATTTCAGCGAACAAATTTCCCAGTATATTATTATTAATATTAATCCTGGCCAGATACTGACTGGTTCTCTGAGCAACCGGAATTATTTTTATCGGTAGATAGTCTCCCTTTCCTGCACCTTTGAATTGATAAATACCATTTCCTGAAAAGCTGTAATCCCCCTTATTATCACCGATATAACTAAAGTTTATCGAGAAATTACCACTACCCATTCCAACGAATTGGAAAATCGAATCAGGAAGACTGTCTAAAATCAAGATATAGCTGCCATTTGTATCCGAAGTAACTCCACTGCGAATAGCTTGATCAATATTATCTCCGACTTCTCTCAGTAATAATTTATCTGAATCCGAAAGATCTCCTGCTAATGGTTGATTGCTGTCATCCCCTTCACGCAGCCATTCCAACGCCACAACTACAGATGAATCTCCAAGAGATACCCCTCCCCCTCCGGAGAATAGCTCCCCTTTGAAATCATTTGCTTGCGGTTCATAATCTATTTCAATCCGACTACGGCGGTCAATAGGATGATTGACATTAAATGTTATACCCCCGATTGAGTAATCTATCAGATAATCTTTGTTGGTTCCCCGTTCCAATAGGCTGCCATCGAGCCAAACCTGTTCTGATCCAGGGACAATCGGTCCGCCATTGGCATTTATTTGATAAGGTCCTTGCAATTGATCGATACCGGTAAGTTTTATTGTTTGGAATTGCCCTCTTGGACGTGATGCGGTAGCATGAAAATCTAAATCTCTGTTTTGAAATGCAGCCGATACGCCGGATATTCTTTTATCCCTCTTTATACCTAAAGCAAATCTATCCTGATATAATATATCACCGATATTGCCGGTGAAATTATCGGATTTTATCTGCAAATTGATTTTATCAAGTTCGTTAAGGCGGCTATTTGCAGTGCCATATGAAGGATCATAACCTCGATCTGAAATGGAGCCACTGATTTCCAACTGTTCAGTCAGATTCCCGGCTATGGAAAGATCCAGTGTCTGGCTGAAATTTGATCCCCCGGTCGAGGTAGTATTAAATCTGAACGACTTTGCACCTGAAATATCTACATCACTTGAGTAATCTTTTGTAAATTTATAATCTTCTACCTGATTGGAATTTACTGAACGAGGGCGGTGTGAATTTACAGATGGAATCTTCCGACCAAATTTGGTTTTTAGCCAGGATGGCAAAGGGGTGTATTTGATTCTTAATGTATCGGGCGTGTTTATCTTTAGTGATGATAAATCAAAACTATTAATTGATCTGATGTATTTATAATCAATATCCCGAAGCAAAAGGCTGTCATTAAGGTATAAAGAATCAGATTGATAGAAGATATACTGATTGCCAATATAATATTTTTCCGGTATTTCTTCACCGGTAAATTCAACTACAGTTTCGGCTGAGATTTTTATTGAAGAAATCAGGAGGATTAAAGAAGTAATTAAAAAAACGATCCCATGTCTGACTGAATGCTGGTTTATCATTATAAACCTGTCATTTGACAAAACTAATTTTTCAATTATAGACTATTCGACAAACCAGAAGCCGGTTATTGCCGGTATCAGAAATCACAATTTTTTTATCCGGAAGCATGATAATATCTGATGGTTCTTTTAATTTCATGCTACTCCCGGGAATAGTTGATCCGACTGAAAAAATGGTTTCATATTTTTTATTAAGAAAGAATATATATCCGGATTTCCCGTCAATTACCCATAGCCCATCATAAACAGCATAAGCTGCAACTGGAAATACAAACTCACCATTATCCACAGCAGTTACAAAGTTACCATACTCATCATAAATCACCAAACGACTATTACCAGCATCACAGACAATAAATTGATTCTCATTGTCAGTTATAATTTTCATCGGAGTTCGCAACTGTTGGCCGGAGTATCCGAAATCACCTACAAACTTATCAAAATCACCAATATTATTAAAAACAGCAATTCGGTTTTGCTGGTAATCAGCCACCCATAATTCTCCATAATCGGTTATGCCAACCCCTGAAGGATAACCAAATTTCAACGGATCATCACTGTCATAAAAAGGGGTCTCATCGACAAAATATAATTTTGAATTAAAACGCGAAAGCCGCTGGTTCCCTTCATCACTGATAATTAGATTTAGGTCGTTATCAACTGTAATATACAATGGTTTACCAAATAAACCGGGAGCAGCCCCGGGACCACCGAATTCACGAAGTGGTGTCAGGTCAGAACTAAATTGAATAACTCGTTTATTCCCCTCATCGATACAGTAAATAACACCACGACTATCAATTGCCAATCCGATAGGGTTTCGGAGAACATCACCAAGAATCATTCCGGAAATTTCTTTTTCCACAACAATAGCATAAGGGATTTTATCGGGCAAACTCTCCGATAAATCAATTTTATTTGAAGACTTACAGGAAAGGAATAAGATAAGAGAAAATAATAAAGTAATTCTTAGATATCCATATTTAATCATTCATTAAAATCCCGGATAATAAGTCAAATTTATTTGTCTGTCATAAGACGTAGGGTCAATTTCAAGTGAAAATTTTGAATCTGTTAAAGAAGAAAGAAAATCATCATGTTCTACATGATCAGCCCGTTTGGCATCTCGTACCGCATCAACAACCGAGACCACTCTGTTGACCAATCCAACAATAAACATCCATTTTGAAACCCGATAGGCTTCCATACTTCTTTCCCTCAGGTAACGAAAAGTAGCCTGATCCTCTGCGGACTCCCAACGCCAATAATAAGAAGAATTAGGGGAATAATACGGTGACCCCGGTTCCAACAGACGACCGATATTGTTATATTCATCAACATCCATAAACAGCTCCATCTGCCCGGTAAAGATTTCATCTTTTCCCTCAAGATCAGCCCCTGCATGAGAATTGCCAAAACGAATCATATCATCTT
>DAOWMZ010000307.1 GCA_030642845.1 Candidatus Zixiibacteriota bacterium | reverse complement strand
TTCTGGCCTTATATAAGAAAAATTGGTAATACCTGATTTACCAGTCAAATAGTTTATAATAGCAGTATCTAAGTTGCTAAAACTTGTTTGAGATACAAAACGCAGGGCATTACATAAATTAGTTTTACCTGTATTGTTTAATCCAATAAGTAAATTAACGTTTTTAGGTTTAAAAGATAGATTAACCCAAGAAAGAAAATTTTCAACCTGAAATTCTGTCAGCATTACAACCTCTAAGATTTATTTGTTACAAAAAAAGTATATACTTAAATTCAACAATCATAATTATCATATGATTTCTTATAAATCAAGTCAAATTAAAATCTCACATAGATTTATATTAAGAGAATCGACAATAATTTCCTTTTCCAAAGGTTATAAATCATATATACTCACTCATTATGACTACTAAACGGACAGACTATATTAGCTGGGAAGAGTATTTTATGGCTATTGCCCAGCTTTCAGCTAAACGTTCCAAAGATCCCAGCACTCAGGTAGGGGCTTGTATCGTTAATAAAAGCAAACGGATTATCGGTATCGGTTACAATGGTTTTCCGATTGGCTGTTCCGATGATGAGCTTCCCTGGAGCAGAAAAGGGGATTTTCTGGAAACCAAATATCCCTATGTTTGCCATGCGGAAATGAATGCTATTACTAATTCTTCCAACAAGCCTGAACTGGATGGAGCAACACTTTATGTCTCACTATTCCCATGCAATGAGTGCGCCAAACTTATTGTGCAGGTTGGGATTAAAGAATTGGTTTATCTATCGGATAAATACCATGATGATGATATTATGATTGCAGCCAGAAAGATTTTTGATATGGCAGGGGTTAAATATCGGATGTTAAAACCGGTTAATAAAGATATCAGGCTAAGCCTGAATAACTTATAATGGTCTATATATACCCATTTATAAAATATTTTCAGAAATTTTATAATAAAACTATCAAACCTATCCGATCTAAGGAACAGTATCAACCTGGCTCATGTTTATTAAATTCATGTATTATTAAATGTTTTGGTTGATTTTGAATTAAATAAAGTATTACCTAACATTTTTTAGAGTTAGGCTATTCACTGATTTTTACAGGAGCAAAATAATGACAAGAACCAGAGATGATGTTCTCAGATTAATCCATGAAGCCGGAGTCAGGTATATTAGATTAAGTTTTACCGATATTCTCGGTCAAATCAAAGGGATGTCGATCACTCGTTCCGAAATTGAACAGGTTTTGGAAGAGGGCCAGGGATTTGATGGCTCTTCTGTTGAAGGTTTTGCTCGTATTGAAGAATCGGATCTGATGGCTCATCCCGACCCACTCACGTTTCGGATTATCCCCTGGGAAATAGCAGGTGAAAAAGTGGCGATGATGTTCTGTGATATTACTAAACCGGATGATACACCGTATGAAGGCGATCCACGCTGGATATTAAAAAGGAACCTTCAGAAAATAGATAAAAAAGGATGGACCTTTAATGTCGGACCGGAACTGGAGTATTTCTATTTCGAAAATGATTCTGATACCAAAACCATTGACCGTGACGGTTATTTTGATTTTGGCTTGGTCGATAAAGGCTCCACTGTCCGTAAAGCGACTGTAAACGCTCTTGAAACTATTGACATTCCGGTGGAATGTTCACATCACGAAGTTGCTCCGTCACAGCACGAAATTGATTTGAAATACCAAAAAGCTTTAGTCATGGCAGATTTTGCCCAGGTTTATAGATTTATTGTCAAGCAGGTTGCTCTCCAGAACGGACTCCATGCCACCTTTATGCCCAAACCAATATTCGGCGAGAATGGGTCAGGTATGCACTGCCACATGTCAATTTTTAAAGATGATACCAACTTATTTGCCAATGGCGATGATGAATATAATCTTTCTGAGATGGCACAACATTTTACTGCCGGGATCTTAAAACATGTTAAAGAATTTACATTGGTAACTAACCAGTGGGTCAATTCTTATAAAAGATTAGTTCCCGGTTACGAAGCTCCTGTTTATATCGGTTGGGGGAGACGTAATCGCTCAAGCATGCTCAGGGTTCCTATGTACCGGATAGGAAAAGAAAAAGCTACTCGTATAGAACTCCGCTCGCCTGATCCGGCAGCAAATCCTTATCTTGCTTTTTCCTGTATGCTGGCAGCAGGTCTGAAAGGAATTGAACAGAAATATAAATTACCGGACCCGATCGAGAATAATATTTTTACCATGACTGATAAGGAGAAAAAGAAACTCAAAATAGATACCCTCCCAAATTCTCTTGAAAATGCAGTTAATGAATTTGAAAACTCAAAACTTATGAGAGAGACTCTTGGAGATCATGTTTTTTATAAACTGTTGGAAAACAAGAAAATTGAATGGGATCAGTACCGTGTACATGTCAGCCAATTTGAAATAAATAAATACCTCCCAATGATATAGGAGGCGTAGCCTCTTTTATTATGAATTCATTCAATCCACTTCTCTTGCAGGGAGTGGGTTTTTTTTATTAGTCATATTTAATTAAGTGTTGTTTGAACACAGGCTAAGCCTGTTTATATTGAAACCTATTATAATAGAGATTGTAATAATGCTAATGAAATTAGCAAATAGGATTATTAAATGCCGTATGCACTTATAGGAAATGATATAAAATTATATTATGAAGAGTACATTCCACAACAGAGCGGTCTAGCCACTGCTTCAATCACTCCTATAATATTCTTACATGGTTTTACGCTCGACCATCGCATGTGGCAGCCGCAGGTTGATTTTTTAAAAAATAAGCATCGCTTGATTTTGGTAGATGCCAGAGGTCATGGTAAGTCATCAGCTCCTGATACCGGATACAGCCGAGCGGACCGTATTGAAGACCTTAACAATTTTGTAGAAACTTTGGGGATCAGTAATTTTCATTTGGTTGGTCTGTCGATGGGTGGTTCTACCGCAATAGGATATATTTTCAAATATCCTGAAAAAGTAAGATCATTAACATTAGCCAGCACCAGTGCAGCCGGTTTTAAGATCGGTTCGAAAATCTCCCGTATTGATCGTATGGTCAAAGAAAAGGGATTGGAAAAAGCACGGGGAAAATGGATTCAATACGCTGTTAACTATTATCCAGAACATCGGAATGAAATTAAAGAGAGCCTAAAGCTCATGATGCAGGAACATTCCGGAGCACCCTGGTTAGATGAAAAACGAGGTAAGTATCCTCTGCCAAAAAATGATCTTGAACGACTTTATAAGATAAAAGCACCGGTGAAAATATTTGCCGGAAGTGAAGATAAAATCTTTGAGCCATTGGCGCACATTCTTTGTGATAAAATACCAAATTGTGATGTCTCTATTTTCGAGGGAATCGGACATATGATAAATATGGAATCCCCGGA
>DAOWMZ010000274.1 GCA_030642845.1 Candidatus Zixiibacteriota bacterium | reverse complement strand
GAATCCTGACAGCGCAAAAAAAAATGGCTTCCAAAACGCGGGCAACATGTCTTTTAAGGAATTAAATATTATTCCGATGAATATGAATATGAAATAAGGCAGTTCACATCATAGTCTGATAATTTTTCTCGCCAGGGAAGAAAATTGAGATCAATTACAACCGAAACACCAACTATTTCCGTTCCAAGCTTTTCTACAAGGTTACAAGTAGCTTTCAAAGTTCCTCCTGTGGCTATCAGATCATCCACAACTACAACTTTATCCCCTGTTTTGAGAGCATCTGTATGTATTTCTATACTATCAGTTCCATATTCAAGAGAATATTCCTGTGAAATAGTTGCTGACGGCAATTTTCCCGGTTTTCTGATGGTTACCATACCAAGGTTCAACCTATCCGCCAGAGCGGCACCAAATATAAATCCGCGAGATTCAATAGCGACTATTGCATCCGGTTTTTTGGAACTGATGTATTCTTCCATTTCATCCAAAGCAAGTCTGAACCCTGCCGGATTCCGAAGAAGAGTAGTTATATCATAAAAACAGATTCCCGGTTTCGGGAAATCAGGTACGCTTCGAATATATTTTTTTAAATCACTCATTATTCCCTCTAATATGTTAATTTGAAATCTGAAAATTCCCCTTTGAACTCAATCCACTCCACATTAACATTACTGACAACTGCACTTTGCGGCCCCACTTTTAATTCTTCGATTAATGATTCAATAAGCGATCTGTCTCCTTCGACTTGAGCAGAGACAGTATTGTCTCGGTTATTTTTCACCCATCCATTCAAACCCAGATTTCTTGCTCGGTTATAACAATAATACCTATACCCTACACCCTGGACAACACCACTGATCAGAATAATAGCCCCAACCGAGTTCATTCGTCTCCTCTGGCAAACTCCATCGCCATTTTTGCTGCTTCAATTGGATTTTCAACTTGATGCATATCATCGCCGAGTTTCCAGGCAGAGACCGAAATCAACGGCTTTTTTGCCTTTAACGCAAAAGCCATCTCGGATAAAGTTCCATACTTTCCCGGTAATGCAATCACAGCATCAGCAGTACGCACAACCATAATATTGCGAGCTTCGCCAAAACCGGTTGGGATGACATAATCTATAAATTCGTTAGCATCATTTTTATCCATTGTAGGTATAATGCCAATTGTGGTTCCCCCTGCTTCTTTTGCACCGCGAGCGACCCCTTCCATAACTCCCCCCATTCCACCGCAAACAATAACTCCACCCTGCTCAGCTATATATTTGCCAATCTCCGCAGCCATATCCCGGAGTTTTTTTGAACATTTCCCTGCCCCCACAACGGCAATAATCGGATTTCTATTTACCGTCATTTGATAGTCCCTCTCTTTGATAGTAGTACCTATGTTGTTTCATAAGAAATTATCTTTTGCTCGAAGCTTACTGAGCTAAAAGTTTTTGAAAAATCGGGGCGACTGGATTTGAACCAGCGACTCCTTAGTCCCGAACCAAGTGCGCTACCAAACTGCGCTACGCCCCGAATATCTGGAACGATCCAAAAAAGGGTGATTTTGGATAAAAGTCAATAGTTTTGTGCCGAAGGCGCCTATATCATAATAGATAGTGTAATTCGTCAAGCATATCGGTGTCATCATAAGGACGACACAAGGCCGCCTTCTACGCGGGATCAGACTGTTTACACGTAGCGACGGGGCTTGTCTCCGTCGTGTTTTTCTGCTCCAAAGGACTTTTCAACAGACCTTACGAAATGGGTTTTATATCTTTACGTTGAGTCTTTGTAACTTTTTAAGTGTATCGGAATCTGTAAAGTTCAGCCTTAGCGGGGTAACAGAAACAACTCCTCTATTGATTGTTTCATAATCGGTACCTTTAGTATTTTTCCATTTCGGTTTCCCCCCTATCCAGTAATAGGGTTTTCCACGGGGATCTGTTTTTTTTATTATTATATCCTTATAATGCCTGATACCCTGCCGTGTAAATTCAAATTCTGTGTAGGGTTTTCCATTATCAGGGGGAAGATTAATATTCAAAAATGTTGTCGGGTCCAGATTTAAGCTGATATAGATCTTCAAAAATTTCATGACAAATAATGCTGCTCGTTTCATCGGTGTACCCGGTGCCCAACCTGACATTGATACGGCAATAGAAGGAACTTTAATAATAGACCCTTCGATTGCAGCCGCAACAGTGCCGGAATAGGTAACATCATCTCCCATATTTGCGCCATGATTGATACCGGATATTATCATCTCCAGTGGTTTTTTCTTAAAGAAATGATACTTTGCTAACATTACACAATCAGTCGGGGTTCCATCAGTCGTATATCTTTGATTATCGAGTTTATGAACTCTGAGAGGATTGTTTAACGTTAATGAATGGGATGAAGCAGACTGTTCTCTATCAGGAGCAATCATATAAACATCAGATACTTTATCAAGTTCTTTAAAGAGAGCCTTGATTCCATCGCTGAAATAACCATCATCATTGGTAATGAGTATTCGTTTTTTTCGATTAGACATCCGGTACATCCAATCCCTGGGTTCGCATCATCATCATTATTTGTCCCCGATGACGAGCCTGATGTTCGACAACATGCCAGATCAGCCATTCTTTGGTAAAGTGATCAGTCTTGCCATTTTCATCAGTGAAATCATACTTAACAGTTTTCCAATCTTCAATATCTTCACTATCAAGATAATCTTTCATTGTCTCAAATGTTTCATCCAGTAATGGTTTGATCTCTTCCCAGGTGGAGGCGTTTTCATAGCGAGTGTAATCGGGTTTTGTATCCTTCTTTAAGGCAACATGAGTTACCCAGAAATATTCACATTCAGCGATATGCGCCAAAAGATCCCCAATTTTAGCCGGATGTCCAGGGGGCGACCAGTCTAATTCTTCCTGGGCAAGGTCTTTTGTCATACCTATTAGTTCTTTTCGAACATCAAAATAGTTAGAGAAAAATTCTGATAGTTTCATTGTGTCCAGTCTACTAATAAATTAGTTTTATTTAATCGCATTTATGCCACGATAATTCTAAAAAAATATCCTTTTCCAGATTTGCCTGATAAAACGAGTAGTATCTTTTAAGGGATTAATATAGGATTGTGATCCTTCATATACAGTGGTGATTGGAACTTCAGCAATTGTACAGCCCACTGCACCTGCTTTAAAAAGCATCTCCGACTCAAAATCATATTTTACAGTTTTCAATGGAATTGCTTTTAAAACTTCGGTTGGAATCAATCTATAACCTGATTGGCTGTCCCGGACCCGTTGCGAAGAGAATATAGATATTATCATTGAAGTCAGATTATTAGTCAACCATCGAGCAAAGGGCATGATTTTCAAATCAATATCCCGCGTCCCCATTATCAATCTTTTACCATTATCAAGAGCAAAAAACCGTGGGATTTCTTCCGGTAAGTGCTGAAAATCGGCATCAATAGTAAGAACAGAACGATAATTTTCTTTAATGGCATAATCAAAACCAGCCATCAGTGCTGATCCTTTCCCTCTGTTTTCCGGGAAGGAGATATATTTAACATTATGTTTTTTTATAAGTTCAAGGGTGTTATCAGAAGAACCGTCATTTACTAACAAAAGGTTGGAGTCACATACATATTTGAGACAGCGCGGGATAAGTTCATCAAGATATTTACCGGCATTATAAGCCGGAATCAGAACTAAAACAGAATGTTGGTTAATTGTATTCATATAGACAAAAAAGCCTCGATGAGGCTTACTAACAACTTAAAAGATATATCGTCTTGTAATGGTCGGAGCGAGCCGATTTGAACGGCCGACCTCTCG
>DAOWMZ010000346.1 GCA_030642845.1 Candidatus Zixiibacteriota bacterium | reverse complement strand
TAATTTACCAACATCGTATGAGCATGTAAAATTAACTAACGGAATCATGAATTCTAATTCAATTTCCTCTGAATCAATAAAAACTTCGATATCATCTACAATGCTATCAATATTTTCTATTGCTTTTGGGATTGAATGAGTCTTTCTGAAAAGTTCACTACATGTTTTTTGAAGATAATGTGAAATGCCCAATTTCGATATACCTAAAGAAGGGACACCTATAAGATCACAGTGCTCTGGGTAATATTCTTCCATAAGATTTATTAAATCTGAATTCTTTTCTTCATAAATAAAACTATGAGAGATGAATGAGGTATCTGGTTCTTCTACTACTTTTCCAGACCAACTTCCAGATGTAGTACTTGACCATTTTAACACTGGGATTTTTTTTATTTGTTCAGATTCAAGATGCCTCAGGGAATCTCTAATAGCATTTCTCCAAGCTTCTTTAACAACTTTATGCAAGTATAAATCCTTTATAAATAATTGATAGCTTACTTCATTAAATTATACAATGTATTACAATGATTTACAATCACATTCAATAGACAATTTTTAGATTAATTCATTTTTACTGCGCCGTCAGGAATCTTTTCCTGACGGTAATATTCATAATTTAAAAATGAGCAGGAAAGAATTCCTGCCCACTCTTATATCCAATCCAGCAGACGAGGGCGTCTGCCAGGCACTTTATCGTCGCAATCGTATCACATTGTCGAAAGTCGAGACTTTCGACCTACTATTTAAATCTGCTGGGGTGGCGGATTTCCCACTCAACCACAATCGGACTTGCGACAAAGATTGAGCTGTAGGTTCCGACTATAACACCCATAGACAACGCCAGGGCAAAAGTTTTCAAAACTTCACCACCGAGGAAATACAAAGGAAGAACCACAAACAATACTGTAATTGAAGTATTGAACGTTCTTGAGAGTACTTCGTTAATCGAGCGGTTGACAGCAGTAGCAAATTCACCTTTGGTGCGCCATCTTTTCAGGTTCTCACGAATTCGGTCAAACACCACAACCGTATCTGTTAGTGAATAACCTGCTAAGGTAAGCAAGGCGGTAACTAAGAGCAGATCGAATTCATAGCCCATAATCAGCATGATTCCCATTACTGCTAATACATCGTGGAGGGTAGCAATAGTAGCGGCAATACCGGAGCGGAAATCAAAGCGCACCCAGATATAAAGAATGATTGCAATCAGTGAAATCATAACCGCCCACTGGGCATCTTTCCTAAGGGTTTCACCAACAGCCGGCCCAATAATATGTTCGGAGATAACTTCATAAGAATTATCAGCAAAACGGCTGGCAATTAGACCTTCCATAGTATCAAGTCTGCTTTGAGCTTCACCTTCAGCTTCCGGCCTTTTGGTTTTGAGGATAAAGGCGTTTGGTTTTTCAAAGCCCTTCAATTCATTTATTTGAGCATCCGGAAATTCACCAATCAGGGCACTTCGAAGATCCTCGATAGCCACCGGTTTGTCAAAAGCCACATAAACCATAACTCCACCGGCAAAATCGATACCAAGATTGGCGGTTCCGGTCCAGACTGTCACCAGGGTAAAAAGACCCAGAGCAATCAGAACCAGAGAAATGAAAAAAGCCATTTTTCGAACACCAATAAAGTTAATATTGGTATCAGGTATTATTCTAAACATTCCCATAATTTATTCTCCTTTCTATATACTCAGGGTTTTGTAGGCTTTGCGAATGTCAAAGACCTGTTTAGTAATTACATAAGCTGTGTAAAGTGAAATCAACACACCCCAGAATAATGTAACAGCAAAACCTTTGATCGGTCCTGAACCGAAAAGGAACAGAGTGCCTGCAGTAATCAGGGTAGTAACATGCGAGTCAAAAATAGCAACAAAAGCTCTGCTATATCCGGCATCGATAGCCGCTCTCACTGTTTTACCTGTGCGTAGTTCTTCGCGGATACGCTCAAATATGAGAATATTGGCATCAACGGAGATTCCTATTGTCAGAATAATTCCGGCAATTCCAGGCATCGTCAGAGTTGCCCCCAATGCAGCCATTATTGAAAGCAGGAAGAACAAGTTAAATATCAAACCTACATCGGCAATCAGACCGGAGAGGCGGTAATAAACGCCGATATAAAGTAAAACGATTAACAGACCAAAAATAGCGGAGTAGAATCCTTTTTTGATAGAATCTGTTCCCAAAGTAGCTCCGACAATATTCTTTTCAATAATTTCAACCGGGGCAGGAAGAGCACCGGCTTTAAGAACGATCCGAAGATTGGTAGCATCCTTAACGCTAGCTCCACCACCCAATGTGATCTGTCCGTTACGTCGGATTTTACTGGAAATAAAAGGAGCAGATTCAACTTTATTATCCAGCACAATTGCTAATGGTTTATCAATATTAGCACCAGTCAACTGGGCAAAACGAGCAGCCCCATCTCCTGAAAGAGAGAAATCAACAGTGTAACCACCATAGCTGTCTCTTCCTAATGAGATATTTTCAAGGAATTTACCTAAGAACTGAACTTTACGTTTAACCAGATAAATCATGTAAACTTCTTTGGAATCACGAATTTCCTGACGGGTTGACCAGTTCCAGGAGACATCAATAGGTATAATCTCCTGTACCTGCATCAGGTTAAGCCATTTGTCAATAAGAGCGCGGTCTTCTTTGACTACCACATATCCCGGCCAGCCGCTTCCAGTACGTTCTCTTAACATAGCAGGTCTTAAACGTGAAGAAAAGGGACGTTCATTTTCACCAAGCCCCATAGTTTCGTCAAAAGCAAAAGGATCATCGACAGAATCAGAAGCTGCAGCAGCTGAATCACCCATCAATTCTGCC
>DAOWMZ010000102.1 GCA_030642845.1 Candidatus Zixiibacteriota bacterium | reverse complement strand
GATCTTTGGACATCATTCCCCCAATTAACTTTACTTACCCATTAACCTCTTTAAAAAAGAGGCTGCGTTTGTCCTTAGGGACGGAGCCTGTGGGAAGGTCTATGACTTCGACTGTTTTGGTGTGCGTTCCTTTGATATGAATTATATCCCCCAACTTCACTTGATAAGCCGGTTTGATAGTCCGGCCATTGACAGCAATCATCCCCTTTGCTCCAAGTTCTTTGGCGATTGTGCGTCTTTTTATAACACCTACTGTTGAAAGAAAATCATCTATACGCATAATTAATCAAGCTGGTATTTGATATAGGTTTTTTCTTTGATCTCTTCGATCCACTCTTCGATAATTATGCCAGTCTTTTCCTGGCGCGCCATCTCTTTGAGCTGATCATAATCATTCGCAATATCAAACTTGCGTTCTTCTTTATAATCGAGGAGTTCCAAAATATGAAAACCGTATTGCGATTGTATCGGTCCCTTTATTTCTCCCGGGATTTTCCAACCGATAACATGCGAGGCAAAATCGGGCGGAAGTTGTGTTGTAGAAAACCAACCCAACTCTCCCCCCTGGGCACGGGTGGAATTATCTGATGAGTATTCTTTGGCTAACGGCCCAAACTCTTCTCCGCTTCTGATAAGCTGAATCAGAGAATCGGTTAGATGAGCCGCTAAAACCGTATCATTGGCTGTAGCCGGAACCGCCAGCAATAGATGCCTTAAGTGAAGTTTATTATCACGCTTCCCCTCGCATTTGATGACATGATAACCAAACGGAGTTCTAATCACACCTGAGATATCTCCGACTGAGAGATTAAAAGCAGCGCGGGAAAATTCCGGAACCACATCGTCACGGGAAATATAACCAAGATCACCGCCATTTACACCAGCCCCCAAGTCGGAGAACTGAGATGAGATAGTGGCAAAGTCGGCCCCTTCCAGAATTCTCTTTCTGAGATCCTGTGCAAAAGCCTTGATTGGATCTTCGATTTTTCCAGAAGGTTTTATATCAATAAGGATATGAGCTAATTTTGCGGCTTCAGGCTGGCTGGGGATGGAATCGCGGTATTTGTCATAAAAGACTTCCACTTCATGACGAGAGACAGAAACCGATTGCACTCGACTTCCGATAAGCCGCTGCTTTAATAACTGACCCTCTATATCACTCCTGAATTTTTTTTTCAGATCTCGAAGAGTTAATCCTTCAGCAGCCAGAGCATCAAGGAACACTTCATTGCTGGGGAAGTTTTGTGCCACTCTCGCAATCTGTTCATCAAGAGCCATATCTATTTCTTCCGCTCGAACACTTATAGTTGTATCCTGTTCGGCTGCGACAAGTATCAGGTGATCGGAAATCATCTGTTCAATAACCTGCAACTGGAGTTCTTTGAGCTCTTCTTCGGTGGAAGGTCTATTCTCCGACTGCATTGCCATCAGTTGTGTCTGAGTAGCAACTTCAGATGCAAGGATTACTTTATCACCAACAACAGCAACAATTTTGTCAACAACTTCCCTTTTGCTCCATCCCGAAGATACAAATATCAGGAGGATTAAAAAGATATGAACAATGTTTTGAAGTCTTCTCATAATATTAATTATTAGATCCTGATTCTGCGTTATCATATTTAGACATATCAATAGTAGATCGGAGAGCTTCAGTATCAATTTCTACATTAGTAGATTTCTTTCGTTCATTAATCCATGCTTCAATAGCATTGGCTTTATCTTCCGTTCTGATTCTATCAATAATTGTTCTTTTTACACCAAGGAAATCTTTAATCTCAGCATCAATTTTATCTTCAACATAAAAGATTGAATACTTTCCGTTTGCCAAAACCGGTCCACCGATAGAACCAATAGGGGTATTCAAAGCAGTCTGGTACATCTCCGGGAAATATCTCTCCTGAACATACC
The DNA here is from genome assembly GCA_030642845.1 of Candidatus Zixiibacteriota bacterium. Taxonomy (GTDB): domain Bacteria; phylum Zixibacteria; class MSB-5A5; order GN15; family FEB-12; genus DAOWMZ01. The sequence goes on along the minus strand of DAOWMZ010000102.1, from coordinate 4,864 downwards.
CCATATCCCCTTTTGAGGCTCTTTTTCCAGGTCTTTCAGTCAAATCCATTGCCATTTCCATAAATTTCTTTCGGGACTTAATATCTTTGGCTAATTTGGTCGCTTTTAATTCATCACTTAATAGAATTTCATAAACATGAACCTTGGCAGGTGTGGAGAATTCATCGAGATGTTCATCATAATACTGGCGAACCATTCCTTCATCCGGTTCTGTTAGAAAGGGAATGGAATCAGTTTTCATAATATCAGCCATCGCCAGTTCTTTAAGCAGTTTTACTTTTTTAAGGTATTCCGAGTCATTATCAATCCCCAGGCTATGAGCTTCAGAGATGAGAATATCAGTAAGCTTTATATTAAAAATTATAACCGCCAATGAATCATAATCATCGAAATCCGGTTTAATATTAGAACCTATGCTTTTACCTATTTCAAGGTATTCCATTACTGTTATCTGGCCGCCATCCCATGTCCCCAAAATTAGTTCTTTCTCAGTTCGGTCAAGTTGTTCCAGGTCAAAATCATCTTTAGGAAGAGTTTCCAGAAGCACTGGAGGATAAGAAGTCTCTCTTTTATGAAGGAGATAGTCGCAGGTTGCAGTATCTACTCGTACGGGGTATCGTTCTTTTATATCATTAAAATAGGCTTCACCCTTTTTACGTCTGATAATAGTTGTAAGTTGTTCTTTCAGGTTCAGCTTCATTTCATCAAAATCAATGCGGTATTCGTTGGGAAGCTTGTCAACCAGTTTGATAATATGATAACCATACCTGGTTTTGACTGGTGGAGATACCTGTCCCGGTTCCATAGACCAAACTGCGTTTTGGAATTCATCCAGCATTTGTCCCCATGTAAAATAACCCAGATCCCCTTTATTTTTAGTAGCTGACGGGTCAATCGAATAATCATGAACCAGTTTCTCAAAATTTTCACTTTCTTCTAATTTCGATAAAATCATCTGAGCAGTATCAAGATTATCAACGAGAATATGTGAGGCGCGGTTTTTAAATTCCAGTTTTTCCCAGTATTCTTTCATCTGGGCTTCAGAGGGTTCAGAATCGTCCACAATTTTTCTTTGAGTTAAGACATCAAGAAGGAGCTTATCTTTGTTGGCTAAAACAACTCTTGCTAACTCCTCAACTTTATCAACCCCTTTTTCGTAACCACCCTGAATTAACAGACGCAAATTTATAAGAGTATCAAGGATTTCTTTTCGTTTTTCTAATTCCTCATCAGCTGTCTGAAACGGTTGATTGATATTAACGAAATTGTTAAACTCTTCTGCAGTGATAGAATAGTCACCTATTTTGGCTAAGGTTGGGTTATCATTAGACCCGCATCCAACACAGAATAGTGTCAGCAGGGCAATAAGTGTAATACCAAGAGACAAATTAGCTTTACTCATCAAAAATATTCCTCCAATTAACTTTACTTTTTACATTATAGACACCGGAAAGTTTCCTCTACGGCGATAAGACATCTATTATACATTATGGTGATTGATTCGCCAAGTTATTTTGAATAATATCAAGGGGATAAAGAGACTTTATTCATAGTCAGATTCAAGGTAATTTTCGGTCGAGGAGCTTCGATTTAACTGTTGAGAGAGCTTTTTAGTGAATTCCAGAGCGGAATTCTGGCCGTAAACCTTTAGCATATGGTTCATAGCAATAACTTCGGAAATTACGGTAATATTCTTTCCGGGAGAAATGGGCAATGTCACAATCGGAATCTGAACCCCTAAAATAGCGGTCTTTTTGTCATCTATCCCAAGACGCTCATAATCTTCGGCTTCATCCCATAATGTTAGATTCACCTCGACTTCGATTCGCTTTTGAAGACGGATCGCCCTGATTCCGAATAATTGCTCAATATCAATGATCCCCACTCCTCTTATTTCCATATGACGACCCAATAACTCCGAACCGGAACCAATAACTACATCAGGTGCTGTTCGTGTTATCTGGACAACATCATCAGCAACAAGTCGATGCCCTCTTTCCACCAAATCAAGAGCAACTTCGGATTTACCTATTCCCGCTTTTCCGGTATATAACAGCCCGACACCATAAACATCCACCAATGTACCATGAACGGTTATTGAAGGGGCGAACAAATTATCAAGATATGCCGAGAGTCTGTTACTTAATTCAGATGTTGTCAACCTGCTTGAGAAAACTCCCGTTTTGTTCTTATCGGCAGCGGCAATAAACTCTTCGGGAGGAGTAATCCCTTTAGCGATAATCACCATCGGAACATCATATTCAAAAAGGGTATTGGCTGTCTGATGGAGCTCTTCTCTGGAAAGCCTATTCATATAAGCCATTTCAGTCTCGCCGATTACCTGAACTCGACGATTGGCGAATCTCTCAAAGAAACCTGTCAGAGCCAATCCCGGACGATGAAGTTCCGGGTGATGAATAACTTTATTCAACCCAGCTTCATTGCTGTTTAGAAGAGTTAACTCAAGATCCTGATTTCGTGAGTTAAAAAAATTTTCTACTGTAATTCCAGTCATAATAATATAGATATAAGTAAAATTTAATATAGAATGCAAGTTTCAAAACAAAGAAAAACCCCACCGAAGCGAGGTTAATCAGAGGAGGATTTCCAGGCAATGTTATGGTTGCCGGAAAATCATTATTTTAATTTCTCGTTTATTTTCTTAAGTTCTTTTTTTAGTTGGTTAAGCTCTTTTTTAAGCTCTTTCATTTCATCCTTGTAATCATTCTGAAAGTCATGCTCAATATCAAATTTGAGTCCTTTTAGATGCTTTAATTCTTTCATTACTTCGTGAAATTCATCCATACCCTTTTCAAATTCTTCTTCATCAAAATCAAAGTCCATATCTTCAAAATCAAAATCGCTGTGATATAAATAATCAAGTTTTGGGGAATGAGGAACTTTTGGAATAAAGATATCAACATCACCCGGGTTATGGAACCATGAATAAGAATCTGTCTCACCTACTTCACAATTTATTTCCTTACGATGGCCATCCCTTAGAATTACCAGTCTGATTTTATCACCTTCGTCAAGTCCTCGCACAACATCACTAAGATCACCACTATCTTCGATTTTTTCATTATCAGCAGTCAGGACCACATCACCGGCTTTGATCCCTGCTTTTTCAGCCGGAGAATCTTCTTCAACAGAAGAGATCAAAACACCCTCGCCATCAGAAACACCAAAATAATCACCAAGCTGTTCTGATAAATCGATCAGATGCACCCCAAGATAGCCGTGAGTTTTATCCCCAAATTTAAATATTTTCACATCATCATTATCATCATCATAAAAGATGCCATGTTTGATTTTATTCTTAATTTTGTTCTTGATTGCATATTTATTAAATGACATCGGGCGTTCATCAATAGTTACTGTGATGTTTTTCTTTTCCCCTCCTCTAACGATTACCAACTTCACATTATCGCCGACTTTGGTCTCTTCGAGAAGATCCAGAAGGTCATCAACATCAGTAACTTTCTCACCATTAAGAGAAATAATCACATCTTCTTCTAACAGCTTTGCTTCTTCAGCAGGTGAGTCATCATAAACACTATTGATAAGAGCACCGTATTTCACTCCAAGTTCAAATGCTTCAGCAAGATCATCATCAACCGACTGAGTTGTGATTCCGAGCCATCCCTGGTCTGATTTACTCTTATTTTTTGTAAAAGCTGTCCCGACAACCAATGAAACCATGACTGCAACAATCAGCAGAAAAATCAAAGGCTTTTTCATTATTCACCTCCATAAATTATTTTTATTCTATTCTTTTATACGGAGATTATTTTGAGAGGTTTCAGAAGATCACATTTAAAATAATAATCCCATCGGATATGTAATAATCAGAGGTTAAAGATGAGAATTTCTTTTTAAAATGGATTAGCTCTAAAAAATATGGTGTCAAAATGGATAAAATCTATTGACAAATGGCCGAAACTGTGTAATACTGATCAACTTCCAGTTCAAAGGGAAGTTACAATACTCCGGCGTAGCTCAGTTGGTAGAGCAGCTGACTGTTAATCAGCGGGCCGTAGGTTCAAGTCCTACCGCCGGAGCTTTTTTTTGCATAACAACAAGTTACAAGCTTAGATTCATAAACCACCCCAAAATATACTATCAAAGGACTACTGAGAGAAAAAATTCGCTAAATAAATAATCAGAAAATTACATAACTCTTCCCTATTCTGATTACTTTTAAACAGCGGGTCAGGGGTTTGAACCCCTGATGGCGTATTTTTTTATTATTTTACTTCATTACAAGCCAATTGTAATAATTGACAAAGATGTCTAAAATTGATATAATCTTAAATAGAGTTATTTTACTAAATGCTATAATTCTGAGGCAAAATCATGAATTCAAGATCTTTCATAATTATTCTTCTTTTAACAGTTACTTTCTTAATCATTGGTTGTGATGATAATCCATATACCCATGGAGATCGATGGCCGGATAGAGTAATCGGATTAATTGATGGTGTCGTACAGGACGGAAACACCAATGAATCTTTAGGTGGTATTTATATAGTTTATTGGATTGGAGATGATGAACCTGATATTGTGATTACTTTAGAAGATGGATCTTTCTCAATTCCTGAGGAACTTCAATCTGGTGAATACTTCCTACATGTTATGGACCCAGTGGGAGAATATAGTATGGATTCTGTCACAGTAATTATTCCAACTCTTAATATGCTAAAAGGTGATTTCGAAGTTAGTCCGACACGTGAAGAAGTTTACTATCGAATCAGTTTTCTTGATGAGTGTGAAACTGATACCTGCTTAGGAGCAATTCTTCTTTCTAAATGATGATATCTCCAAAATACTTGCTAGCTCTATTACACTTGTACCACCAAACATT
>DAOWMZ010000173.1 GCA_030642845.1 Candidatus Zixiibacteriota bacterium | reverse complement strand
GTAAAGATGAGGACTTTAAAGTAAGAAAATGGCAATAGAAAGACAAAAAATAGAGACTGTATTTCTTGAAGAGGAAATGAAAAACTCCTACATGGATTACTCCATGTCGGTAATTACAAATCGTGCTCTTCCTGATATTCGCGACGGACTAAAGCCTTCCAACCGCCGCATTTTGGTTGCAATGAATGATCTGAATTTACAGCCGGGAAGACCGCATCGTAAATGCGCCAAAATCGCCGGTGATACTTCCGGTAACTACCATCCTCATGGTGAGCAGGTTGTTTATCCTACATTAGTACGTATGGCTCAGGATTTCAATCTGCGTTATCCGTTGATTGATGGCCAGGGTAACTTTGGGTCAGTCGATGGTGACGGGGCGGCAGCGATGCGTTATACTGAAGCTCGCCTTACGCATATTGCGGTTGAAATGCTCGATGATCTCAAAAAAGAGACTGTCGATTATATGGATAATTACGATGTCACCCGTAAAGAACCGACAGTGCTTCCGGGCAAATTTCCCAACCTGTTATGTAATGGCGTTTCCGGTATTGCTGTTGGGATGGCAACAAATATACCCTCGCATAATCTTCGTGAAATATCTCAGGCCATTTTAGAGGTAATTGAAAATCCGGATTGTACCAATGAAGATTTGATTGAAATTGTTCCGGGACCTGATTTCCCAACCGGCGGAATTATTAATGGCCGTGAGGGAATCCGTTTGGCATACACAACAGGTAAAGGACATATTCCGTTACGGGCCAGAGCTGCTATTGAAAAAATGAAAAGCGGCAAAGAAGCTATCATCGTTTCGGAAATTCCATTCCAGGTTAATAAATCAAATCTGTTGGAAAAGATTGCCGACCTGGTCAGGGATAAAAGGATCGAAGGGATTTCGGATCTTCGGGATGAATCCGATCGTGATGGCATGCGGATTGTAATCGAACTAAAACGTGATCAGCAGGCTGATATTATTTTGAACCAGCTTTACCGCCACACGACAATGCAGACAACTTTCTCGGTTAACATGCTGGGGTTGGATCATGGCGAGCCTAAACTATTGAGCCTGAAACAGCTTATTCAAGCGTTTGTCGAACACCGCCATGAAGTGGTAGTTCGCCGGACAACGTATGATCTGAGAAAAGCTGAAGAACGGGCACATATTCTCGAAGGCTACCGCATTGCGCTGGATAATATTGATGCTGTTATTGAGCTGATTAAAAAATCCAAAGACACTCCTACCGCTCATGCCGGGTTGATAAAAAAATTCAAACTCTCAGCAATTCAGGCAACTGCAATTTTGGAAATGCGTCTGCAGCGTCTGACAGGTTTGGAACGTGAGAAAATCGAAGAGGAATATCGCGAACTTATTAAAAAGATAAGCGGGTTTAAAGCTATTCTGGATTCAAAAGCACTTCGGATGCAGATTATCAAACAGGAAACCGAAGAGATTGCCAAAAAATATGGCGATGACCGCCGGACGGAAATTCAGGAAGCTGCTGAGGAGCTTACGGTTGAAGATCTTATTGCTGAAGAAGAGATGGTTATTACTATCTCTCATCTTGGATATGTAAAGCGCCTTTCAGTCTCAGCCTATCGTCGTCAACAACGTGGGGGAATGGGAGCCAAGGGAATCAAAACCAAAGACGAAGATTTCGCCGAACATCTTTTTATTGCATCGACCCTTCAGTATATTCTTTTCTTCTCCAGTAAAGGCAAATGCTATTGGGTTAAAGTACACCAGATTCCTGTCGGAGGTAAACTTGCCAAAGGCAAGCCGATTATTAACCTGTGCAAGATGGAAAAAGGTGAAACTATGACAGCTTTCTGCAGGGTAAAAGAGTTTACCGATGATCAGTATGTTGTTATGGCTACCCATAATGGTGTTATCAAAAAAGTCTCTCTGATCGCATTCTCTCATCCGCGCGTGAATGGCGTTATAGCTATGAATGTCCCCAAAGAGGATGAGTTGATTGAAGCATCCCTTACCGATGGTAATTTTGATATCGTACTGGCTACCCGCAGAGGGATGGCTATCCGGTTCCCGGAAGAAAAAGTCCGGTCGATGGGGCGTACTGCTTACGGTGTAAGAGGTATAAGGTTGGCTAAAGATGATTATGTCATCGGAATGGTTGTCGTGAAACGCGATAGTTCATTGTTGGTTGTAACAGAAAACGGCTATGGCAAGCGGACGTCGATAGATGATTACCGCATCACCAACCGGGGCGGCAAAGGGGTTATCAATGTCAAAACCTCAGAACGCAACGGCGAGGTAGTGGCGATCAAAGAAGTTCTTGATGATGATGAGCTTATTCTAATTACTAAGAATGGCATAGCCAATCGTCAGGCAGTCAAACAGATCAGTGTAATCGGTCGCAATACACAGGGTGTACGTCTAATTACTCTTAAAAATAATGATCTGGTCACCGATGTTGCGAGAGTGGCAAGAGAAGACTGAGATTTTGTAGGTTGAACCCCCAGCGGTTTCAACATTGATTTTATAAGAGCAGGTAGGAATCCTTTCCTGCCTGTTTTTGTAATTCTCAACTTGATATGTAATATAGAAATATGTATTTTATTCTTAAAACAACAATGGTTTCGACCTATTGCCTCACATATCCAAAACCAATTTTAAAACCGTATGTCCACCCAATAGATTCATTGTTACCCTCAAAATTCAAAAATGATGTGTATCCAATAAGTATTTGTAATTCGTAAGTATCTGCACCTTCATTATAAGCCATAGAAAAAAGTGAAAAGGTTAAACCAGGAGTATAATATATTCCTCTTTTACCAGTTTTACCTCTAAAGAAGATATATTCTGTATTATTATTAATCCCTACATATAATAGATCTGTGATCGCATATTCAATTTGGGAGTTTGGTAATGATAAAATTGTAAATAAGGAGCTATTAATTGACTTTTTTGATAATGGTCTATCATTTGATACAAAACCAGCAATAATACAATTTGAAAGTGAAACCAAACCTTTCGAACTGTAATTATAATACTCTTTTCTATTCACAAAGGAAACACCAAGAAGGTTTTGAGTTAACCAAAATCGACTATTTTTAATCGGGTGTTTATAATTCATACTAAAAGGATAATCATAATAGTTAGGATTTGAATGATTATAATGAAAATCCATACTAATAAACTTTTCTCTGTCTCGATTCGATTCTCCATAAGTAAATGTGTGTAGAGAAAGTATTAGATAACTAACCAATATTAATTTTAAAATGATTCTTGTCATATTGATTAATAAATAATATTAGAGAATATATGCAACATTGAAATAAACCGACTGCTATAAATGGCGGGTCTGTGGGCAGACCCACCCTACTTCTGTCAGGAAGGGATTCCTGACAGCGCAGTAAACAGCTTGCTTAATAAATCATTATCCCGTTTGCCCTATCAAAATAATCACCATATATTCCCGCATGTTGTTTATAGGTGAAATTGCTGGTATTGGTACTTCTGTTTTCTGGTCGTTTACGTCGATGTATTTCTCCGAAGCTGGGAAACTTATCGGATCGTTTAATGTCAATAAAATCCGTCTCGCTATGGCGATAATTATTTATGCTGTCATTCTTACTTCGATTAATGGTTCGCTTATTCCTGAAAATCTAAACAACTCCCAATTATACTGGCTGGGATTATCTGGTTTGATTGGTTTGGTTTTTGGGGATGCCTGCGGGTTCAAAGCATTGGTAATGATCGGACCAAGACTGACAACTTTATTATATGCAGCTACTCCGGTAATAACAACTCTGATTGCTTGGATATTTTTGGGAGAGACTTTGTCTCTTCAAGACCTGATTGGAATTGCAGTTACAATCTCTGGAATTACATGGGTGGTGTCGCAAAGGAAATCATCTCAGGAACAGGTTTTCAAAACAGAAGGTGAACATCCTGATAAGGGGACTCTTTTCAAAGGAATATTATTAGGATTGGGAGCAGCGTTGGGTCAGGCAGTCGGTCTTGTATTGGCAAAAAAGGGAATGATGTATTCCGGAAGTGAAATGAACCCGATGGATGCTTCGTTTATCAGAATGTTTTTTGCATTGGTCGGAATATGGTTAATTTCAGGGATGAGAAATAACAAAGTTACTTTAATCGAAATATTAAAAAATAAAAAGGCTATGTTTCTCAGCTTTGGAGGAGCATTTTTTGGTCCGTTTTTAGGAGTGTGGTCATCGTTGATTGCAGTAAAATATTTGGAAACAGGGGTGGCATCGACTTTGAATTCATTGACCCCTATTATGATTTTGCCGATTATTGTTTTTTATTATAAACAAGAGGTTCCGCTTAGGGCATGGCTTGGTGCAATTCTGGCTATTGCGGGGATTGCAATAATATTTATGGGGTAATGATGTTGCTCGATCATAAGAAATTTCAGAAATTTTTAATAAAGTATTATAATTCACCTGATGATATCAGGGCTCGTATGGTTGGAATAGAAAAATCTTATGACAGTGGATATTACAACATCGTAAGATTTTATGGTGATAATGCAGTCGATCCTTGTGATGTTAAAATCAAGTATCTTCCCGGTCAGTTTGAATTAAAAGACAGACTCATTTATAAGTTTGCAAAACAGATTGAGAAAGAACTCAAAGAGCAGGGTCGGATGTATGACGGTCCATTAGTAACAAGAGTGGCTGCTGCCTTGTTTACTAAGGATGAAAGTGAATTACATATACAAAAATGTGCCTATGGCACATTTGCAGGAAGTTGTTTTGCTCTTGATAAAGAGACCAAACTTTTTGGCATACACCGGACTTTGAGGGAATATTATATAAGTCAAAATTATATAGGTTTAGTTGATCATCCATTGGCTCTTTGTCTTGGAATCTGCGGTATACTTGTGATCAAAGACAGGGAAAACATGCAAGGCATGTTGATGCAGAGGAGTGGTAATCTTGCTTCGTTGGAAAATTCAATTGGCCCCTCGGCGGCCGGTTCGGTTGATTTTGCAGAGGACTATAAAAATCTGAGTGATTTGATAGAGAGGGCATTGGGTGCAGAGATTGAAGAGGAATTAAATCTGACAAGTGATGAATATAAGATTATTCCTTTAGCTTATTCCCAGGAGATTTATAGGGGAGAGAAACCGCAGATTTTTTGCATGATAGAAACATCATTAAACCGGAAAGAGATTTCAGAACGACTCGATTCTATAGAGAAGCCTGAAGAGTTTACAAGTTATCAGTTTGTTGATTTAGCTAATATCCATGACCAGACAATTAAGACAAACCATGAAGCTATAATGAATTGTTTTTTGATCG
>DAOWMZ010000139.1 GCA_030642845.1 Candidatus Zixiibacteriota bacterium | reverse complement strand
TGTGACAGTGAAGAAAAACAACATCAGGTGATTGCTACAGACTCTGATGCTTGTGATAACCTAACCTTTTCCATTACCTCATCTGATGTTTCTGGTCCACATAGCATAAATGCTATAACGGGTATTCTTTCATTCACTCCCGATTTCCCCGGTGATATTGGTTTTAGAACAATTACAGTTAGTGTTTCTGATGGTTCTAGTGTTGTCGAGTGTGATGTTTTATTTGATGTTTTACCTTGTGAAGAATTTGAATTACAAATTGAAAAAACACATGAGACCTATCAGGGTCAACATGAATATGTTGATGTATCAGTCAACAAAGGTGCCGAAGATATGTGGGGTTTCGATATTCTCATAGCTTATGATGCTTCTGCAATTTCTTTCCAGATTGCTCTTCCCGGTTCTGTTTACGATGCCTGTGGATGGGAATATTTCACTTACCGGTATGGTGCTCAGGGTAACTGCGGCAATGCCTGCCCGAGCGGATTGGTTAGAATAGTAGGATTTGCTGAAACAAACAATGGCCCCAATCATCCGGATTGTTTTAATGCTACAGGTGAGACTCTGTTTTCTCTTGATTTCCTCGTTACCGATGATAGAACTTTTGAGTGTATGTATATCCCTATTCGATTCTTCTGGATGGATTGCGGGGACAATGCTATCTCTTACCATGAATTGGCCGATGTAGCCAATCCCTACTCACAAATACTTGGAATTTCTAATCATGTTTATGAATTTGAAGGTATGGAGATTTCAAATTTCAACTCCATATTCCCGACATATTTTGGTGCCCCTGATGAACCATGTTTAGATGGTGATAAAGATCTTCCACGAAGATTCGTGGATTTCATAAATGGTGGTATTGACATTGTCTGTGCCGATTCTATTGATGCTCGAGGGGATTTGAATCTTAACGGAATCCCCAATGAAGTTTCTGATGCTGTCTTATATACCAACTATTTTGTTTATGGGATAGGCGTTTTTGAAAACTATCAGGCGCAGGTGGCAGCTTCTGATGTTAATGCTGATGGAATTACATTATCAGTGGGTGATCTTGTTTATCTGATTCGTATTGTTTGCGGAGATGCTCTTCCTATTCCAAAGATTGTACCGGTAGCTGTTAATGTAATAATTGATGAATATATAAATGTCGATAAAGAAATGGGAGCCGCTTCAATCAGCATCGAAGGAAATATTTCCCCCGAATTACTGGTAGATAATATGGATATAAAATACAGTTATAATGCACAAGAAAATGTGACGCACGTTTTAGTCTATTCATTTGTGGACGGCCAATCATTTTCCGGCGTATTTATCAAGCCCAACGGAAAAGTGCTGGATATTGAACTGGCAACTTATGAAGGGGCTCCCGTAAAAGTTGAAATGCTTCCCTCGACTTTTGAATTAAAACAGAACTACCCCAACCCTTTCAACCCGGCGACTACGATTGAATTCACACTTCCCCCACAATCTGAATGGCAGTTGAGTATTTATAATGTGTCCGGTCAGGAAGTTTTCTCTACTAGTGGTATTTCTGCTGCCAGTGAGATAAAAATTGAGTGGGAAGCCGGATTTAAACATTCATCAGGAATATATTTCTATCGTTTGGATGCTGGTGAAATCAGTGATACAAAGAAGATGATTTTAATTAAATAACTATTATATCAGGATATATTTGAAAGGGACAGCATAGCCTGTCCCTTTTTTTATAATAATCTTTTGAGCATTCTGATTCATACCTGCCAATGTCTACTGCTATGTCCCGGGCTGATTATGGAGTATTTGCCGGTAGACGATGGCACATGTCCCAAAACCTTCGTGAAATTCATGACTGGCTTGAATTATGGTTGAAGATTTCCGAATAAAAAATAGGAAGCAGAGTTAATCAACTCTGCTTCCCAATTAACAGAAAGATTTAATATTTATAGACAGTCAGCAGGTTGAAGTCCGCCCTTAAACAGATAATCCACTAACAGGGTAAGATCATCAACAAGAATCATGCCGCTGCCATTGGCATCACCTTCTTCATAACAGGCTGGTTCATCTCCTGCCTTGAACAAATAGTTAACCAGCAAAACAAGGTCATCAACCAAAATACTACCATCCAGATTTGCATCACCACGTATGCCGTCATGATTGCAACAGGTTTGACATTGTATATGATCCTGGAACCACTGTCGGGCTTTCGCAACTATTTGACTCATGCTATTTATGGACGTGTTTTGAGTGGTTAATATTGCAGTATAAATATCAATAGTATCTTCAGGATTTAAGGTAAGATCATTATAGAAGGTCATCAAGGCAAACTGATCCGTATAATTTCCCAAAGCTGAATATCCGGGTTGCTGCATTAATTGATACATTTCTCCTGCTACAGGCTGAGTGTTGGGAATAACATAAACATTGTTATTTTCTGTTAAAGCTCCGTAAGGTGTAACAGAAGTATCAACACATACAGAGTTAGTAGCTATTCCCAGAAGGGTCTGTCCACCCTGCCTCAATCCGTTATTCTGACAATTAGTGCCATAACCTTTTTGATAGATCAACTTATCACTGGAATTATAACCACCAACATTATTGGCTCCTGAAGTTGAAGGAATATCCCAATCAATAAATTCACCAACCGCCAGTCCGGTTTGAATTGCACCATCATTAGAAAAGATGCGCATGCGTTGAATAACAAAATTACAAGTGTCAGATTGTTTGGGAGCATACCATATTTTCTCCAATGCCAAAGATTGATCTTCGGTTTTTAACGTTGCCGTCATGAAAATTTCATAAGCTCCGGAATCCGCCGTGGGTGAATAGGCTCCACCTTTTATAAAGAGATGGTTTTTATTGTATAAACGGAAAGCAATTGTTGTATCATTACCTGTCTTTTTTGTTATTAGAGGTGATCCATCATAAAGATAGACAAATTCGCAATCACCCTGATTTCCATAGTCAAGAGTATAACCACTCTCGCCATTATGGCCGAAATTACCAATACTTCCGACAATCAAACCGGTACAAGCAGTAGAAATAGTATCAAATATTTCCGGTTCACAGACATCCCCAACTCCGTTGCTGTTGATATCAGATTGATCAGGATTGTAAACATCAGGACAATTATCATCAGGACAGGTGTTCAGTGTGAAACCCGGATTTCCAAAACCATCGGCGTCAGTATCGGTACATACATCACATGAATCACCAATCCCATCGTTATCATAATCTTCCTGGTCAGGATTATAAACCAGATAACAGTTATCTTCAGGGCAGTCATTTTCGGGATGTCCCGGATCACCAAAACCATCGTTATCAGTATCAACACATTCACCAAGGTAAAATTTCCAGGTTTCGGAATATTCGGAGGAATCACCGGTAGTTGTATTGAAGGCTTTGACTCTCCAATAGGATGTGTCCTGAAGATCTTTTTTCACTAAATCCAGAGAATAAAAGTTTGTATCGAGTACTTCGGAAATATCAATAGTCGTAAAGGAGGAATCTTTGGCAATTTCCAATCGATATTCATCCAGATCATTCTTCCATGATGTAGCCCATATAAGAAGAGCATCTTCTGTTAATATTGCTTCATCAATCGGAGATACCAAACGTGCTTCCAATAATGGCAGATACCAGTTGGCCGTATAAACTTCTGAGTTGCCGTCGCGGGAATCGGTCCAAACTGCGTTTAGTTTATCATGATACGCTGTCACCCCGATATATTCTCCGATCAATCCGGCCCGGGAGTTTATCATTGGTTGAATTATATTACCATGTTCATCATAGGAAATTAAATCTTCCAAATCAGCATGTTTCAAACTTCCCGGCGACGATGAAACACTGGAGATTCGATGATTCGATGTAAATGTCAAGCCGCCATCAAAAGAATATGCGGCATAAAGATCAAATAAATAATAATTGGGATCATCATTTCTCTGATCATAAAAAATGACACAAATAACTCCCTCTTGATTGACAATCAACCAGGGGTGGAAACTATCTATAAAAGGAGAATTAGCACCATCATTGATCTGAATTCGTTCGGACCAGGTAACACCATTATCAGTCGAACGGACAAAATCAACATCGGTATTATAGTAGTACTGATCCTCTTCTCCAAGGTTAGTAAAGGCAATGTAAATATTACCATCGAAAGGACCTCCGGTAATATCCGCATCAGTGACCGGTTGTGAATAGGTATTGATTCCTCCGTCAGCTTGTGTATAACCTGATACGGGAACAACATGATCTTCATAACTAAAAGTCAATCCGCCATTGGTTGAAACAACATGTTTAATAAATGTTTGTCCGGTACAGGAAGAGGATGAATCAAGAGCATATCCCTGCCAGAAGACATGAACGTCACCATTTGATGAAACCATTGGTATCGAAAACTGACCGGCATCAATCTCAGAGCCGCCGCAGCCAGTTGAGGTTTGAATCGGACCAACAACGACAGTATCTTCAAACGAAGCTCCTCCGTCAATTGATCGGATAAAAACAATACGATCGGGATTTGGGAAACGTGTCCATGAACAATAAAGATTGCCATCGTATGTCCCACCGGTACGATCAGTAGTAATAAATTGTTTGTCTTCAAAAATATCGGGATCGTTGGTCCAGACACTTACAACCGGACCTGTCCAGGAAATCCCTTTATCGGATGATTTATAAAAAGCGATTGTCGAAAGACCAGTGGTTCCAAAACCGTCGTAATCCAAGTTGGACATATAAAAATTTCCAAATCGATCAACGGTTAAAGTCGGATCAGATTGTTTTGAATCATAATCAAAAACTTGCATAGATGTTTTAACGAGTGAATCTGACCAGGTAAGACCGCCATCAGTGGATCGTCCAATACCAACCTGCCTGAAACCGAGACGGAAATCCCGCCAGTTGGCAATAATGATATTGGAATCGGTAGGACATAAAAATACCTGCTCTTCATTATTTAATTGCGGATAGTTTGTAATACGGATATTTGACGGTGGCGGTAAGCTGCTGTCAGCAAAAGCAATTGATACAAAAATCAACATGCTTAATAATAAAACCGGCATTACCAATAATCTTTTCATGTGTTACTCCTAAATTAATGATACAATAATTCCTGCGGATCCATTTTCGTCAATAAATCAATGTAGATTATAAAGACATTTTTGAGTAACCTTAATATACTAATTATTTCGATTTTTAGCAATAATCAATTGTGATGAAAAGTATAATTGTTAATAGCATCAAAAGTTAGAATAAAAGCTAATTGGGGCTAGTCAAGATTTTCTGTAAACACTCCTACAAAACCAAACTAAATCCACACCGATAAGTTTATGTAGTAGTGTTAAATAATTAATTTCTGAACAGGTTTAAATTTTATATTCTGTGCTTTGGAAACTTTTTAGCCAGTTCTTGGGATTGGCTTTTTCGTTCCAGGCGTCGCTGAAATCTATCCGGAGCTGTTTTATGGAGTTCTTTTTCAAAGTCGGATTCGGGAACGATTGGCGGTACTTCCTGCGTTTTACCATGTTCATCAATTGCGACAAAGGTCAAGAATGATGAAGCACATACTTTACGCTCCCCGGTTTTAAGATTTTCACTTATGACATTGACATAAACTTCCATCGATGTCTTATGCGTCCATGTAACAAAAGATTCAAGACAAACCATGTGACCGACTCTGATTGGATACAGGAAATCGACCGAGTCGGTGGAAGCTGTAACCACCTGCTGACGGGCATGGCGGTAGGCAGAGATTGAAGCGATGTCATCAATATAGTTCATGACCATCCCGCCAAACATGGTGCCCAGTACATTAGAATCCTGCGGAAGAACC
>DAOWMZ010000255.1 GCA_030642845.1 Candidatus Zixiibacteriota bacterium | reverse complement strand
TGATAGTTAGGGACATTAGTATTCCATTTGTCGGGATTATTACCAATAAAGTAGTTACACTTATGCTCCATCAAGTCATCACCTCGAATAACAGGAGAAGGGTTAGCACCAATGAAGTTGGCTTTGATCATCATCGTTTCAATGGAGTCAGGTTGTCTATTTGTAAAATCTGGGGCAGACGGGGACGTCTGCCGCACACAAATACCAGGGGCAGTCGATGGCAGACTTAGCCTGTTCATTTGCTTCTCACTTGAAATACGACGGATAAACTGATAATACACTCCATCGGTTGTGAACCACATGACAGCTTTGTCAGCATCGGATCGAAACAAAACTTTATCATCCCATTGTCCTTTGTTCTCTGTAAAAGTTAAAGGGTATGATGTGATGTTTTGATTTAGTGTAATGTTGTTATTTGAATTAACTAATGATGCTAATAGAAGAAATGAAATTGCAAAAATAAGAATTAAAGTTTTCATATATCTCACCCTGATTAGAACTCACAATTAAGTGAATAATGTTTTCAATTATTATATTTTGGTAATAGAAAGTGGCTGAGTCAACTAAAGAGAAATTTTACAAAATTTATTTTTCTCCATAACGATTGATCTTATAATATATTTTTACTTATTTGAATAATGTAGAAATTATAATATTATGGAGTTGTTATGTTTAATTTTAAGGATAAAGTAGCTCTTATCACCGGAGGATCAAGAGGGATTGGCCAAGCGACTGCTATTATGTTTGCCGAAGCGGGTGCTGATGTTGTTATTAATTACCAAAAGGATGATAAAAGTGCTGATCAGGTTAAAGAAAAATGCCTTACAATTGGAGTCAAAGCTATAACCGTTCAGGCGGATACGGCTGACCGGCAGAGTATAATAGAGATGGTAGACCTGTCAATAAAGGAGTTCGGTAATATTGAGATTCTGATAAACAACGCCGGAATATGGAATGAAAATCCAATTGATGGCATGGATACAAATCTACTGCAAATGACAATAGATATAAATATTCTTGGTTGTTTTTATGCTGCCATGGCAGTTGTCCCTCATATGAAAAAAAGAAAATCCGGAGTGATTGTAAATATTTCATCTACCGCCGGTCAACGGGGAGAATCATTTCATTCTCCGTATGCCGCAACCAAAGGGGCCTTGATTGCCATGACAAAATCATGGGGACCGGAACTGGCTGACTATAATATCAGGGTTAATTGTGTGGCTCCGGGATGGGTCGCAACCGATATGAGCCAGGCATCGCTTGATGGACCTGAAGGGGATTCAATCAGAAAGGTTATACCACTCGGACGAGCCGGAACACCAGAAGAATTAGCCGGACCGATTCTTTTTATGGCATCGGATATGGCATCGTTTATAACAGGTGAAATCTTAAATGTCAACGGAGGAGCAGTCCTCTGTGGGTAGCACAGCTACAACGAGATTGGGGACAAGCCCCAAGGTTTTGTATTGAAGAGTTTATTAAATGTGAAGTGTCTTGTAGTATTAAAGGATCATTAAATGAAGAAATCATTAGGTGCAAAAACATTAGTATATCCATGTCCCGATTGGATTGTTGGAACTTATGATGAAAATGGAAAACCAAATGTGATGGCGGCTGCCTGGGCGGGAGTTTGCTGTTCCAAACCACCCTGTATAACCGTGTCACTTAGAAAAGCGACTTATTCCTATGGTTGCCTTATGCACTCGAAAGCCTACACCATTAATATCCTCAGTGAAGATCAACTTGTAGAAGCTGATTATTTTGGGATAGCATCGGGACGGGATGAAGACAAATTTGCAAAAAGCGGATTTACTCCTGTTAAAAGTGAGTTAGTAAATGCGCCTTATATTAAAGAAGCCCCGTTAATTCTTGAATGTAAAATTATCCATACCTATGAAATCGGTTTGCACACCCAGTTTATCGGGGAGATTATGGATGTTAAAGCAGAAGAGAATGTTTTGGATAGCGAAGGTAATCCCAGTATTGAAAAAGTAAGACCGATTATTTATGCTACCGGTGACAGGGAATACTTTAGTATTGGTAAAAAGCTGGAGAGGGCATATAAGGTCGGCATGCCAATGGCAAAAAAGAAAGAATAGGCACGGGTGGCCCATAGCTTGCTATGGGATATATTATTTAAGATTAATGAAATTGAAATATATATGATTGAAGAAACCCACAGCAAGACTGTGGGGCACCCTCCAACAGCATTATATATCATATGATACAACTCCTCGTGGTAAAGGGTAGATCCTGTAGGGAAGGTTTGCCCACAAACCTGCCATTTAATTAACACACAAGGTGTGTGGCGGATACGAAGACGGATCCACCCTACTAAACTATTAGAAGTACACGGGGACGTGTGCCGCCCACTAACAGCAATACCTGTTTATTTTCTTCAGTTTGCTTGACTGGATAAGAATGTTGAACTAATTTTTTATCAATGAAAAATAAATACCGGTGGACTTTGAAATGACACCACTGAATAAACTAACCAGTGTTCCCATGTACCGTTTTTTGATGGTGCTCACTATCTGCTCTGCTCTGGGGCTTCAGGGTTGGCGAACTCTTTTTGATAATTTTGCTGTAAATACAATCGGGCTTGATGGGAGCCATATCGGAATTATTCAATCTTTCCGTGAGATCCCCGGTTTTTTGGCTTTGTTAGTTGTTTTTGTAATGCTGCTATTTAAAGAGCACAGGATATCATCACTTTCAATTGTTATTCTTGGTATCGGAGTTGGTATAACCGGTCTGTTCCCATCATATTTTGGACTTATAGGAACAACTTTAGTAATGAGCCTTGGCTTTCATTATTATGAAACCACCTTCCAATCATTAACCCTGCAATACTTTGATAAAAAAACAGCACCAATAGTTTTTGGAAAACTGCGGGCGATTGGGGCTGCTTCGAATATCGCTGTCGGGGCGATGATATTTGTTTTAATAATGTACTTTTCTTTTGGGCAAATGTATCTGTTGATAGGTGGCATAATACTTCTGGTCGGTTTATGGAGTTTTTTCAGTAACCCGACCCAAAAAGATCTTCCGGTTCAGCATAAAAAAATGATCCTTAAGAAACGTTATTGGCTTTATTATTTCCTGACATTTATGGCTGGTGCTCGAAGGCAGATTTTTGTCGCCTTTGCAGTATTCTTATTGGTTAAAAAATTTGAATTCAATGTTCAGGAAATCACCGCTCTATTTGTAGTAAATAATATCATCAATTATTTCCTGAGCCCATTAATTGGTAAAGCGATTGTAAAATTCGGTGAACGCAAAGTACTCTCACTGGAATACTTTTCGCTGATATTTATCTTTATAGCCTATGCTGTTGTTGATTCAAAAATGTTAGTTGCTGTTCTATATATTCTCGATCATATTTTTTTCAATTTTGCTATTGCTATCCGTACCTTTTTCCAGAAAATCGGAGATCCTAAAGATATTGCCCCCAGTATGGCGGTCGGGTTTACAATCAATCATATCGGGGCGGTTATTTTTCCTGTGATGGGGGGGATTATGTGGATGATTGACTACCGAATTCCATTTATAATCGGAGCCGGTTTGAGCCTGATTTCACTCACGGCTGTTCAGCTTATTACCAGACACATAAAAAAAGCTTCTATAAAATAATAGTGGCAATGCCACCCTTATTGTTGACAGGGTATTTACCGATAACTTATTTAAATTAATAGAAGTAATTAAAATTGTTCATTAGGAGAATAAATCATGAAAAAAGTATTAGTTGTTTTTCTCGCGATGGCTCTGGTTTTGAGTTTCATGAATTGCGGCTCAATGAAAAAAAGAGATCAAGGTGCAGGGATTGGTGCAGCTGCCGGAGCAATCATAGGTGGAATTATCGGTAAACAATCTGGCAACACAGCCGCTGGAGCAATTATCGGGGCAGTAATCGGCGGAGCCGCCGGAGCCTATATCGGCAATTATATGGATAAGCAGGCAGAAGAAATCGAAAGAGATCTCGAAGGAGCCAAAGTGGAAAGGATTGGCGAGGGCATCAAGATTACTTTTGATTCCGGAATTCTTTTTGAAATCAACAAATCAAATCTGCAACCTG
>DAOWMZ010000052.1 GCA_030642845.1 Candidatus Zixiibacteriota bacterium | reverse complement strand
AATACTAATCAGAATTTTCAAGCTCTTTGTTATCTGGCTAATCTGACAGAAAACACAATCGGTCCTATGAATCTTAGATTCAGCAGTAATGGTGAGTCAATTTTTGATTCATCAAAAATTATTGATCCTATAGGTCCGAATGACACTATCGAAATATATTTTGATATTGTTGCTTCGGCTAATGCAACTGATGCTGAATTATTTAGAGTTGAAATAAGCTCTCCCCATATAATTGTTAAACCACCTGTTAATAACCTGGCTCTGGTAACGATAGAAACTCCTGCATCGCTTGAGTTAACTCGCAACTTGTTAGGTGTCGATGAGGGATTGATAAATCAAAACCAGGCATTTTCTATGATTGTAGGGCTTGATAATGTGGGAGAAGCCGGAATATCAAGCGGAAGTTATCTTCTAACAACCGGGGGTGTCGATTTTGGTTATGACGACAGCCTGACCGGGACAATAGGTACGGGCCAGCTTCTTGAATTCAACTTTGTATCGCCGCTTTTTGATACAACTGTAACTTTTGATTTTATTTTAACATCTACTCCCATAGATTTAAATATTGGTGCACCGGCTGAAATCGGAGATACATCATTTTCATTCGAACTTACTGTGGAAAATATTGATGCAGAAATTATTGCTTCTGCTTCTCTGGTCGGTTCAAATTTGGTACAACCGGGAGGAGACAAAGAACTCTACCGAATGATTCTTAGTAATACCGGAAGTTCAATTGCTTCTGCGGTTGGGATTACGGAGTTTTCTCTGGCTCTGCGTTATGGTGATATCCCTTTGAATCCGGCAGAAATATTTAACCTTAACCAGTCGTATTTTACACTTGATGGTGTTTACCTTGCTTCTGATTTATCTGGTGGTAATCGTCTGACCTCTGAATTTGATAATTTCACAATTGATCCCCAACAGACCTGTACTCTCCTTTTTGTATCCAAAATTTCACCTAAGCTTTCTCATACTTTCACTCTGGTACTTGAAAGTGATGATGTTTTTGCTGAATATATAAGTGGACCCAACGAAGGAGTTTCGGTAATAGTCTCAAGTATTACAGGAGAGCAGTTACTGTTATCGCAAACGTTTGTCACTAAAGGTATTGGTTTTCAAAACTCATTTGTAATCAGGGATAATCCGGTTAATCCCTTTGAAACACCTGCGGAATTCACTTACGAACTCAGCGAAGAATCACCAATTGAATTCAGAGTGTTTACTCTTACCGGCGAAGAAGTCTATGCCTGGAATATTCCTCTTGGAAATGCGGGTTCTTCAGAGGGTGAACATATGATAGAGTGGAACGGTGAAAACAACAACGGACACCAGGTACTAAACGGTATATATATTGTTTTTATTACAGCCATTAATACCGGAGAACAGGCTCGACTGAAAGTAGCGGTTATAAAATGAAGCAATTAATCCTAAACATATTATTGCTTTTTGCTCTTACTGGCTTGCTGCAAGCCGGTGATGCCGGTCGGGAATCTCCATTCTCGGTTGGGGTTGGTGCACGTGCTCTTGGTATGGGAGGAGGGTTCACTGCTCTGAGTGATGATGCTTCAGCCATCTTTTATAATCCCTCGGCTCTACCGGGTCTCTCGTATCAGGAAGTCTCCTTCATGCATATGACATTGTTTGAAGGAACCATATATGATTTTGCCTCCTGGGTTATCCCTTCAAGAAATGTGGGTGGAGTAGGAGTTTCATTTATGAGAATCGGCACTAATGATATTACCCGCCGCAGTGGTTTTCAGGATGATGGTCACTTTGATTATTCATACTCTCAATTTGTTCTATCCTATGGGCGAAATCTACACCATGGATTTGCTTTTGGCGGTAATCTTAAGATTCTAAACCAATCTATAGATATTCATTCTGATTATGGTTTTGGTTTTGATTTCAGTATGATAGCCCGTCTTAATTCTCAGATTTCTTTTGGTATTATGGCCCGTGATATTGTTCCTCCTACTCTGGAGCTAATTACTACCGAGGAATCAGTTCCTCTTACAATGATAGCAGGTATTGCTGCTCGAAAAATAAAAATTGGTGATAAATTTGAAGTATCTGCTGCTTTTGATTTGGAAAAAGCCGAGGATCGCTCCATTAAAGTTCATGGTGGTTCAGAGATACTGTTTGAAGGATTGTATGCCATCAGAGGAGGTTATGATCGGGAAAATCTGTCATTTGGTGCAGGCTTTAAATACGGACAATTCATGATAGATTATGCTTATAAAATAATGGATTATTTTGAAGACAGTCATCGCTTTTCAATGACCTATCTGATAGGTAAATCTGTAGAAGAGAAAGTCCATCAGGAACTGCTTGATGAGCAGCGTCGCAGCATTGATCTGCTTGAGGGAGAACGTCATCGTCAGTTTATCTTCTATCAGGAAAAAGGGAGTGAGTTCTACAATAAACAGGAACTTGATTCAGCTCTTTCATATTATCAGCGAGCCCTCGCATTTGATCAATCCAACCGAAAAATTATTAATACTATTTCAGATATTGAAAGAGAAAAGGAAGCTGAGTTGGCTAAATTGCAGGCCAAGCGGGAAACAGAATTAGAACAAAATAAATATATCGAAACCTATTATACACAGGCTCAGAATTTCTATGTCAGGAAATATTATCCGGCTGCACTGGATATGCTGGAATTAATTCTGGATGTTGAACCGGAACACGAACAGGCTTTTTCCCTTAAAAATATCATTATGGGGACTATCCTCAATGAAGTTGCTGAAAGTATGGAGAAAGCTCGCAAAGCTCGTCAGAAAGGTGAGCTTGTAAGAGCTATTGAGTTATACACCAGAATATTATATCTCGATCCGGGCAACAACAAAGCACAGAGAGAATTAGAGGTTGTCGCTCCCAGGATAGATCTCGCAGGTCAGCTTAACAATGGTATGGAGCTGTTTAAGCAGGGTAAGCTGAATGAAGCTCGTAAAGTATTCAAAGCCGTGCTGGCCGCCAGTCCGGATGAACCTGTTGCCAAAGAATATTTAAGTCGTTTGCATGCAAGTGTTAAAAGTTCTTCAACTCTGGATATGATTCAACAGGATAAAAAAATCTGGTCATTCTACCTGGACGGTCTTCGCTATATGAGAAATAAAGAGTATGCCAAAGCAATCGAAGCCTGGGAAAAGGTTATGGAAGCATACCCCAATAACGAAAATACCCTCATGAATATTGAACAAGCCCGATTACGCCTTGAGTCCGAGCCAGAAAAATAAATACAATATCATTTATTTTAGTGGGTTTTGGATACAAGTCTGAGTAGTATTTATTATGTTTCATCGCCCGGTAAAAGAGATTACAGCAGAATTCTTAGCTGAAGACAAGTACCTTGATAGCATTCAGCGTACGGTGAGAGATTCTTGTATTTCAGCTGGATTCTCTCGAAAAAACACCAATGCCGTTCTTCTGGCTATGGAAGAAGGGGCTACCAATATAATACGTCATGCCTATCTTTATGAAAAAGGGACAATCCGGCTTCGCATTGTAATCTTTAAAAAGCAGGTTGTCTTTTCTCTTATTGATACCGGCAGATCGTTCCAGCCTGATGGCAGCGGGACTCTTGATCTTAAGCGGCTGGTTAATTCCGGACGCAAAGGGGGATTGGGATTCTACATGATCAGCAAGATTATGGATTCGGTCGAATATATTTCATCTGCCGGATACAATGAACTTCGCATGATCAAAAGAATTCATAAATCTTCGGCAGGAAGTGTTCCGTTTCTCAGAAGAATGTTTTCCCTGAGAGTAAAGTTCTCGGTATGGACTATCTTTATTGTTTCGATTATTATTGCTGGTTCATACTATTATATAGATCGCCAGACCACACAGCAACTACGTTCAAATTTGGATGAAACAGTATCATCACTTGCCAACACAATAGCCGCACAGGCAAGTTTATATATCATCAACCGCCGTTCTGATGCTGAATTTGATGAATTGATTGTAAGTTATTTACAGTCAAATAGCAATTACCTGCGTCTTATTGTTCTTACTGACAGTAATAATATTATTATGGCACATTCTGATGATATTCATAACATAAGAAAACAGTATAGTCTGCCCTTATCAATAAATTCTGATATTCTTGAATTTCCTCAAGTGATGGATGAAGAAGACAAAATCCTTAAGTTTTTGATAATCCCCATAAAAACCGGTGAAACAGAATTAGGCCGGGTAAATATACTTTATAGTGCCGCTCAGTTACAGGTACGGTTGGATGAAGCTCGTCAAAATACCGCTTTATTAACTCTGGTACTACTTATATTTGGAATTCTTGGTGTTTATCTGCTCTCAAGTTATTTTGTTGACCCCATTGTAAAAATAACCCGCCGAGTGAGAAAGTTTACATCCGGAGATCTAAAGTCTGAACTTCCTCTGGAGGGAGCTGAAGAATTTTTTGAAATTTCAAAAGCGTTCAATGAATTAATGACCAGAGTCAGCCAGGACCGGGAAAATATTATAGCCCGTGAAAAGATGGCCAAAGAGATCGAAGTGGCATCGCATATTCAGAAAACTCTTCTCCCCAGAGAACTTCCCGCGCTTCCCGGATTGGAACTGGAAACATTTTATCGGGCGGCAGAAGTTGTTGGAGGCGACCTGTATGACGTCTTGAGGATTGATCCTGAAAGATTCTGTCTCGTGGTTGCGGATGTGTCAGGGAAGGGTGTACCGGCTTCGTTGGTAATGTCTATGCTTCGTACTGTAATCCAAATTTACTCAACCGATAAAACTTCTGCCAAAGAAACCCTTCTCAAAGTAAATGAATACTTACAACATAATATCCCGCCGGGGATGTTTATTACCATTATGCTGGCTATATACCATGAAATCGACAAGGAACTGAATTTTGTATCAGCGGGACACAACCCGATGCTGTTTTATAGAAATTCCACAAAGAAAATCGAGAAACTAAATCCGAACGGAATGCCCATGGGAATGCCGATCACTATTGATACTACCTTTGAAGACAGGCTCGAAGAAGTTACTCTAAAACTTGAAGAAGGAGATGCCTTTTTCATGTTTACTGACGGGATCACCGAGGCGAGCAACCGTGATGGAGGTCAGTTCGGTCTTGAGCGTTTAGTAAACACTCTTGAAAAACAACTCTCCAACGGAACTTCGGCAGATACATCTATTCTAAGAAAAAATCTGATTGCTGAAATTGATGATTTCTCCGGATTTATTAAACCGGCTGATGATATTACATTTGTTCTGGCGCGATCAATAACATACGGAAACAACCAAACGACAGAGACAAAAACGATTAAAGAATGATTTTATTCTAATTTTTATTACTTATAATAATGATAAAATTAATATTTTCCTTGTCATGAAGCCTTTTTTCAGTTTTCTTAAAGCAAATTTTTAATTTGGGATGTTAAGTGGGAACGATGGAAAATATTTCCATATCACTATCTGAGAATGAGCGCGATCGAGTATCGGAAATTCGGATTGATGGTGTTATTGACACCACTACCTCCAGTGATCTTGAGGAAGTGATAGAGTCGCTTTTAAAGCGTCGGCGTTATATGATAATTCTTGATCTGGCCGGAGTGGATTATATCTCATCGGCGGGATGGGGTATTTTTATATCTCGTATAAAAGATGTCCGCAATAATCGAGGGGATATTAAATTAGCCAATATGATTCCCAATGTTTATGAAATCTACGAACTCCTTGAATTTGATAAAGTTCTCAAATCATATCTATCGGTTGATAAAGCCCATAACGACTTTGAAGATGTTAAAGAGGCTGAGCCAGGTAAAAAAAAAGTGTAGAAATTACAGGTCTGACAGTAATTGATGAAATTTCCTCGACATCAGGACCGGGAAAATCATATCGAAAAACCACTCATAACGAATTTGATCTTTTAAGCGGAAACGATCTCGAAACAATCGTTCTTCGAATAATAAAAGATGATCCCTTCAATTCTATAAGTGAAATCAAACAGCAATTGCAGGAGCATGAACTTTTTGAAAAGATTGGCTGGTGGAAAATATTTTTCCTGCTTAAAAAAAGTGAACTGCTCTCAAAACGTTCCAGATTCCGTTATGCCCGAGGGCGACGTTAATCCTTATTTAGTTGACATAATTCAGGTTGTATTTATATTTCATTGAAAGCAATATTATGGAATACCAAGACTATCTGATAAGTTTATTATTTATCCTGATTGTTATTTTATCTATTCTTCTGATTAGAAGGATTATCTATGAAAAAAAACAGATGGGTGCAATCAGGAATATGAGCATTTCCGAATTTTCGGAATTTCTCCTGAGCAATAGTTTGACTGGTGTTATAGGTGAGGTTGCCCATAAGGTATCCGAACTGCTTAAAAATTCTTTTGGATGTGAAAAAGTTGTTTTCCTGAGAAAAAGAAAAGATTTCCTTGAGATGAACTATCAGCACGGACTTAAGAACTATAACCGTAATTTGTTCAGATTCAAAGCAACAGTGAAATTAGCCAATGCTCTCGAAGTAGATTTTTTGCCACGTCCGGTGGAAATTCTTAATGGAATTTTCCCCGATGATTTCTTAACTCAATTAAGAAAATATAACATGGAGTTGTTTTTCCCTATCTTCTGGAGAAACAATCTCTATGGTGTTTATTTTATCTCAAGTAATATTGAAACCGAATCGCTTTCATTCAAGCTAATGGTAGCAAGTCTGGCACAATCACTTTCAGCCGCTTATCACGTGAAATGGCATGAATCAAAAAATGAAAGACTACAGAAAAAAATTGAAAGTATAAATAATAAACCGCAGAAATCCCAGGTCAACGGCCAGAGTAGTATGCTGAAACTGATTTTACATCACAATCCGGAAACAATGGTACCTAAATTGATTAATTCGATTTCTAAAGATCTTGACATGAATAGAGTAGCTTTTTTATATAATAATATTCATAAGAATGATAGTGGTGTCAGCCTTATCCAGAGCGGTCAAGGGAAGAAAATAAAATTACCTGACAGTAATGATCTAAAAAATATTCTAAAAGCTCTTGATGATTTGGGACCGCAATCGATCAATCATCTTATACCGGATGATTCTGAAGTTGGTTCATGGATGAGGATTCTAAAATCGAGTGGTTTTGATTATATTATGCCTTTTTCACCTTCCAGTGAATATCCTGGAGTTTTAACCTGGAGTTACAATGCTTCAGCCGTTAGTCCGACAGAAAACATCAAATCTGTTTTGCAGAATGCAATGAATTTACTTGATAATGCTCAGGCATTTGAACGAATCGAAGAACTTTCATATACCGACAACCTTACGGGACTGGCTAACCAGCGTTATTTTATCCGTCGTCTCAACGAAGAAATCCAGCGTGCTGTTCGTTATAAAAGAAAAATGGCTTTAATAATTTTTGATCTGGACGAGCTGAAAGGCATTAATGATAATTACGGACATTTGGCTGGTGATGAGATTCTGAAACAGATGGGGAGTATCCTGAGAAACACGATCAGAACAATAGATATTATAGCTCGTTATGGAGGGGATGAGTTCTGTATTGTCATGCCTGAAGCTGATGATATTACCTGTACCAAATTTATGAAGCGTCTAAAAAACGAAGTGGCTTCGTCTTCTTTTGAAATTCCGGGAATTGAGAATTCGTTAAGTTGTACTATTTCATTGGGTGGAGCGGTATTTCCCGATCATGCTGACTCATCGAATAAATTGATTCATTCAGCCGATATGGCTTTGTTGAAAGCAAAAGATACAGGGCGAAATAAGTTTCTACTTTATAATCCTTTATATCAATAAATTTTAATTGAAATTGAATAATGTTTTAGGTTTACTCATAGAGTGACGTTCTCTATATTTTACTTAATGAATCGGTGAAATATGCCGATTTTATGATAAACCGTTTTACGGTCAACTCTTATGCAATATAGGTGTATAAAATGAATAAAATGCTAATTGTTTTACTTATTGTTTTGATAACTATTGCCGCCAGTAGTCTTTTTGCTGAACAATACAAGGTTGGGCCCGGCGATGTTCTTGAAATAAATTTCTGGCAGGACCCGACTCTTAATTCTGAGGTTCGGGTCAATCTAGAAGGAAACATTTCCCTGGATATTGCAGGAGAAATTGAAGTTGCCGGCAAAACAACTTCTCAGCTTGAAATTGATATTGTCAGGCGAATGTCTCGACTTAATAAAAATATTTCTCAAGCTGTTGTGCGGGTGTCTGTATATAACTACCAGTATGTTTTTGTTTCCGGTCAGGCGAGACAACCGGGGAAATATACTTTTGAGGAAATTCCCAGCCTCTGGAGCATAATCAACGAAGCCGGTGGAGCCAATGAAATTGGTGATTTGAGCCGGGTTACAATTATTCGCGGCGGCGACAAAGCAGGAGAAGTTGAAATTGTCAACGTGTCTCAGGCAATTGCAACGGGAGATTTGAGCAGGTTGCCAAAAATTTACAGAGAGGATACAATCGAGATCCCTCGTAGTCCGGTAGGGTTGCCATCTGCTGAACTGGGACAGAACCTGGAGCAAAAGAATGTAATATATGTTGTGGGAGCAGTAGCTCATCCTGGTCCGGTTCCTTTTGAGAACAATATTGATGTCCTGGAGGCAATATCATTAGCGGGTGGTATAACGGAAAGAGCTAATTGGAAAAAAACAAAGATCATTACAAAAGATGGATATTATGGTCAGTCTATGCATGTGAATCTTGAAAGATATTCAAAAACAGGTGCAATAAGCAGATACACTATGAGAAAAGAAGATGTAGTGTATGTACCACATATGGGTGGATTTATGGGAGGAGCCGGGTTGAATATTGGTACCATTGCTGCTGTTGTAGGAATTATATCAACTGGTTTTCTTATTTATGATCAAGTT
>DAOWMZ010000132.1 GCA_030642845.1 Candidatus Zixiibacteriota bacterium | reverse complement strand
GATTATCGGTATATTATCTGTTGCTTCAACTTCGACTGTTATCTGTTTCATGTGCAGTTGATGTTCCACAAAAGTTTTAGTTTCCATTATTACTTTATTGATATCAACATCATTAACTTCGGTAGTATGAGTTGATCTGGAAAAGCGGAGTAAATTCTGAACAATGCTTTTGCACCGTTTGGCTTGATTTTCAATGTAAGATAGATAACG
This sequence comes from Candidatus Zixiibacteriota bacterium, assembly GCA_030642845.1. Classification (GTDB taxonomy): domain Bacteria; phylum Zixibacteria; class MSB-5A5; order GN15; family FEB-12; genus DAOWMZ01. The sequence continues at coordinate 5,745 of DAOWMZ010000132.1, read as the reverse complement.
AATATAACCTTCGACTTCTTTGCTGGGGTTATCTTCAGGATTATTTTTATTCATTTTTTCGAGGGCAAATTGGGCATAGCCTAATATTCCGCCAAGAGGATTATTTAATTCATGGGCTACCCCGGCTGCTAATTGGCCTATAGCACTCATCTTTTCTGACTGTATTAACTGAGATTGGGCTTCTTCCAGTGCCAGTGTTCTTTCTACTATTTTTTCTTCAAGATTACGGTTATAGGCTTCTATTTCATCCCTTGAATCTTTCAGAGAATCTATCATTTTATTAAATGTATTAGCCAGTTGTCCGATCTCATCATGCTGTTTGATATTAACTCTTTGAGTGAGGTCGCCACGGCTAACCTGGTCGGTGATCTCGACAAGTAATTTCACAGGTTTGGTAACCACTTTTACGACTAGCATTAATAAAAAGGTTGATAAGAATAAAACGAATATAGTTATCGAAATAGCCGTAATTGTAGCGGATGCAATTGTTGCATTTACAGATTTTAATGAAAGAATAAGTTTAATATTTCCAATTTCTTCAGAAGTAACCTTTTTAACTTCGGAACCATAGCCACCGGTAATTCCCAGTGTTTCTCTGCTAAAGCTCTCTTTTATTGATACAACGGGAAGGTTGAATTCAAAATAGTCCGTTCCATCTTCTAATTCTACTTTATAGTGTTTAAATTTATCATCAATCTCACGTTCATCTTTGTGAGCTTTTTTTATCTTTATATTTTCAAAGTCGAAATTTCCAATTTCCGAAAGAATGACACCGTCAGTATTGATTATATTGGCGTAAACGACCGCATCAAAGGAGGTTAGAATAAAGAGTAGCTCGTCCAGCTCATATTTTGATTCGAATAGCACACCACTTTCATCGTTCTTTGCTATAATACGAATCATAGTTTCACCGCTGGTATGCAGCTCATTACGAAAACCTTCAGCCTGACGCATAATCATAAAACTGCTTATAAATACCAGACTTAATACCAACATGGCAATAGTGGGGACAATCAATTTAGTCCGAAGTTTACAGCTTTTGATCATATAAAGGAAGTTCATCGGTACACCTCCTTGGCGATCATCACCAGGTCTTCGGGAATAGTAATATCTATATGTTTGGCTGTTTTTTCGTTATAATGGAACCAGATTACATCAACAGTTGAAACACGAATTTTTCCTGGTTTGGTTCCTGATAGGATTTTACTGACCATATCACCGGCTTGGTAACCGACAGCTTTATAATCAAAATCCAAGGCAAACAATGCTCCTGATTCTACTACATATCTTGAAAATCCCATGAAGGGAATGCTTTTCCTGATTGCATTTAAGAGAATGTATCTTGTTGATTGCGGGTCAAAAAGATCGGGATCAGCTACTGACCAGATTCCATCGACAGTCAAAGCCAGAGAATCCAGAGCTCTGGGAATATCCTTGTTATCTTTTATTTCGAATGCAATAAGGGTCAACCCCATTTGCTGGGCAACAACTTTAGCCGGGGGGATAAGACTGGCAGTACTACGAGTATATAATATCCCGATTTTTTTCATACCGGGAACAATCTGCTTAAAATATTTGAACTGGATATTTGTCGGAATATCAAGTGAGGCTCCGGTGATATTTCCCCTGGGATTATTGGCCGATTTAACAAAACCGGAAAGGACGGGGTTGATAACACCGGCAAATACAATTGGATTATCCTTAAAATTCTCTTTGGCAAAGCTTGTCGCAGGGCTTCCAATTGTTAAAATAACTTTGGGTTTTAATATATTTAGAGAATCAATTAATGCGAGTTTTTCTGACTGATCACTGGATAAAAGAAATGAATGAAAGGATACATTTTCATGAGAGCGGTTGATGACTTTTTGGGCACCGTGAAGCGTTCTCTGAGTAGAGGTTAGTGAATCACTCAGTAAAATGGCTATAGCTGTATCTGCCTCTGTTTTTTCATTAGCAGTAATAAAAAATAACAAGCATAATATTATCCATTTTATTTGCTGTCTAATCAAGATGATATATTTATCCTTCCAATATAATTACAACTTCATGCTGTACTACCATATTCAAAATACATGGTATGATAATCCATGATCTCTTTCAAAATTATCGACAATTGCCCAAAAAACTTTATGGATTAAAATATCCAGATATATCTAAAATATCTTTTTTCTCTATTAAGGAATAATCAGTGATGTCGATAAAATTCAAAAGGCTCGCAATCCGTGAGTGAAGATGTAAACTTTTTAATTATTGTGTGATAAACATATGAAATGTAAAATAAGAAAAACGAGGAGGGTCACTTTGCGTAGATGGGTGAATATAGTTCCTGCTGTTTACGTTATTGTGCTTCTGATATTATTGACATCAACTTCTTATGGAGGAGTTACCGGAAAAATTTCCGGAATGATTGTTGATAAGTCAACACAAAATCCTATTGAAGGAGCAAAAATAATTGTAGCAGGTACTGATTATAAAATATACACAGATATGGACGGTGAATATTTTATAATAAATCTACCCGGGGGGAAATATGACTTGCAAGTTTCCTTCATGGGTTTTGAAACTGTTATGAAAACTGATGTCAGAGTATTGGTTGATCTAACAACTCCAATGGATTTTAGTTTAAATCCGGCTCCGATCGAATTGGGACAGGTTATTGTAACTGCCAACAATCCGATTATTCAAAAAGATTTGACCGGTACTAAAATTACTTTCACCTCTGATAATCTTAAAGACTTACCAAATGTAGTAAGTATTCAGTCCATTTTAACCAATTATCCCGGAGTAGTTGTTGGTCGCGATAATAGACTTCACGTCAGGGGTGGCCGTTCAGGACAGGTTATGTACTATTATGATGGATTCAACATTCAGGATCCGTTTGTGTCCAATTCAGGGATGCACGTAATACCCACATCTTTGGAGGAATTGTCGTTGGCATCCGGTGGATATACCGCTGAATATGGTGAAGCTCTGTCCGGTGTGGTAAATGCCATCACCAGAGAAGGAACATCACAATATCATGGTGGTATCAGGATGTATGAAGGGGCAACTCATTCTTATGATGTCACTACCGGAACCTTGAGCAGTTTGGATAGAGTTGGCAATAGATCTTTTACTTTTGATCTCTCGGGTCCGATCCTCGGATTTAATCCGAAGAAGTATAATTTCTTTGTAACCGGGGAATACGTAAAGAATCCGACATATTTGCCCATGAATGACAGATTGTCCAAAACCGGGACCGGTAAACTGACTTTCAAACCCGGCAACCGTACGAAATTGAAAACTATATTCTCATATAATAATTTATATGGTCATAGTTACAATCATCGTGATGTTAATAACATCTCATATGATTTCAATCTTGACGGATTACCGAAATTTGAAAAAAATGCTTACCTAATTGGTGTTAGTGGTGACTATGCTTTCAGTGAAAGGTTTATTGTTACCGCCTCGGCTAATCAATTCAATACAAAAACTAAAACTGCTCCTGAGCATCTTTTTGATAAGTATTGGAATGAATGGCCTGGTTATTCTGAGGATGCCGAAGGTGTTTACAACGGTACTATTCATGAAGACAACTATTTAGGCTACCTTGATTATTCCGATCCCAGTCAGGTTGTTGGATTTACAACCGGTAATGATTTTAATCCCACATATCGATTCAGAGAAGCCACATATAATGCTTTCTCAATTAATATTATTAATCAGATTAACAAGTTGAATCAGCTCAAAGCCGGCATTGAATATCGTAAGGAAGATATCCATTGGGATTTTAAACAATTCTTTAATTCCAATCCCTATGGTGAGGTTTATGACAGTAAACCGGAATATTTTTCCATGTATTTACAGAACAAAATGGAATATGATTATTTCATAGTGAACTTTGGATTGCGTTACGACTATAGGAATTCTGATCTTTCTTATAATATTACACCTCAGGATACTGTGGCTGTTTATAAAAAAGCTGATTCCAAGGGACGTATTTCACCCCGATTGGGAGTCTCTTTCCCTGTTTCAGAGAAGACAGTAATGCACTTCAACTATGGATTGTACTATCAGACACCTCAATATTACTATATGAATACCAATCTTCAGGGTGATATTGAATCAGGTTATCCACTATTAGGGAATCCTGATCTTGAACCTGAAGAGACTATTTCTTATGAAATGGGCTTGAATCATCTTATTGGTGAAGATATTCGCTTCAATGTTACCGCTTTTTACAAAGACATAAGAGATCTTGTTGCTACAAGGTCTTCTTATAAAGTAGCCGGAAATTCTGTAACCTATTTTGATAATGAAGATTTCGGTTCAGCTAAAGGTATTGATTTATCTCTTGAAAAGCTTCCGAATAACAGCAATTTCAGTGGTTCTATTGCCTATAGCTATATGACTGCCAGAGGCATTGGATCCGATGCTCTGGAAGCTTACTATACTTACCTTACTTCAACCACAGATAATTTAGCTCCGATTACTGAGTATGCTCTTGATTTCGATCAACGGCATACAATTAACGGTGTAATGAGCTACCGTGCTCCTTCAGACTGGCAGGCTAATCTCTTTGGAATGGGATTGCCGGGTGCCTGGGGATTGACAATGGTAGGTTATTACGGTTCAGGCTTGCCATACAGCCCGACCGATGATGCCGGTAACCGCCTCGGTGATCGTAATGAAGGACGCCTCCCTTCTACATATTCTGTTAATATGCGGTTCAATAAGGATTTCAATCTGAAAGCTGATAACATGCTTTTGAGATTCTTTGTTGAAGTTGATAATCTATTTAATAGAAAAAATGTAAGGAATGTTTACTCTCGTACCGGATTGGCATCTAATGATGGAGTAGATATTAGGGCTGGCCTTGGTGTGAGCCAGGAAGAATTAGATTATTATGATGATCTTCATGATAATGATCCACAAAACTTTTCACCTCCCCGGACTATCAGAACCGGGTTAGAATTAACCTTTTAGGACCGGAGAGATATGATTATGAATACAAAATTTTATTTCAAAAAAATCTGTCTGGTTACTGCGGTAGTACTTTTGTTGCAAATTTCATCAGCTTTTGCAATGAAAGCTCCGGATCGGCCGACTATTCCTCCGAATAATGGTCCGGTAAAATCGCCACAACCATCTACAGTTGATATGATTACTCACAATCTGAGTAACATTATAACCACAGTTGATAACTGGGGTTTAATCGGAGGGTATTCCTATTACGGTTATCCTTCCGGTGAATGGCCGCGTAATTCCGGGCATTCATACATTGCTGAAGTCAAATATTGGATGGGAGCTGTAACTCCGTCTGGAGATTCGCTGGTTGCAAATACAAATGATGATTTTGAAGCTATTCCCAATGAAGATTTTACTGATAATCCCTATAAGATACTACTTTCTACGGATATTTCCCGTTATTACGACTATGATCTTTCTGATACAGTAGGTCTTGGATATGGTTATCCGGCTTATGGATGGCGTATCTGGGATGCTGAAGAATCAATTTGGGATTATAATGAAGTTTATAACAGTCTTGCCACGAGCTATTCTCCGGGCGGACCGACTTCACAGCAGGATTCTCATTATCGTTTTGGTGATATTGCTGGTGGTGATCCACTGATGGGTCTGGAAATAGCTCAAACAATGTATTCATGGAATTACTGTTATAATGAAGATTTCATGTTTGTGGTAATGGATATTACCAATACCTCTGATGTTGACTATTCCAATTTTGCTTTTGGTTTATACATT
>DAOWMZ010000058.1 GCA_030642845.1 Candidatus Zixiibacteriota bacterium | reverse complement strand
CCTCATCATGACAGGAGCCACAAAAAACAGGCGGCATCTCCTCCGGATGCGGCAACTCTTCGATAGCAGTATGGCAATCTATACATAAGAAATCGACATGCACTGATAATGCCAGAGCACTATCATTCCGCAAATATTGAGAGGACTCAGCTTCATGGCAATCAAAACATTCTGCATTATCATCTTGCCCAAGGGCGATCAACGGTAATCCAAGAATAGAAGCCAATAGCAAAACAAGGAAACGTTTCATAATTAATCCTTCTGATAAAAATAAAGACCTGATCAATTATTTAATATTAGCATACTATTAGTATCCTCTGAAATACTATAAATTTGCTATAAATCACAAAATAGATTTCAGAAATCAATTACTACTATACAAATCATTAACTGAAGAATTCTATGAATCAGTATCATCCTCAGTTTTTTTGTTTACTTCATCCTCTCCTTTATCCTTTTCTTTATCCTTTGTTACTATTCCGCGCTGGATAAGTTTTTCAAACCATATAGGATGATGATGTATAGCCCATAATTTAGTTACATAACCATCAACCAAAACTCTCCAAGTTCCAGGGTTGGCTATTGTTCCAAGATATGCATGTGATAAAACTCCCGCCAACATAATAAACCCAATTAAGTTATGGAATGTTGACGTTATACATATCCATGAAATCGGAAAGAATTCTTTAAAAGTAAGTATAACCCCGGATATTGAGATTAAAATTCCAAAAATAGTCGTGTACCAATAAAACATCTTCTGTCCAGCATTGAATCGATCGGAGGCTACTTTACCTTTGTAGCCCAAATATCCTCCGATGTGTCTGACCCATTGTATATCGTAAGAGGCAAAAATTGCATCTTTTATCCAGAGTTTGATGCCAATAATAGTAGTAATTATAAAAACAACCCCAGCCCAAATATGGATCAACAGCATTTGCTTAGGGGAACTAAACAAAAGAATTTGCCATTCAGTTGCATTAAAAGCCATTATTAACCCAGTAATAGATAGAATAATAAATGAAATCAATCTAAATAAATGAACTCCTCTTTCAACAATCGTAAACCTCAACACTTCACCGGAATCAGGCACAAAACGAATATGCTTTGGACCATAACTATGATAGTGAAATGTGATTAAGAACAATACCAGGATAATTCCAATACTAACAATTGGACTTAGAATCTGCTGATGAAATGTATTGATAGCAAAAGATAATGGGTTGCACCCATAATATCTCCCTATTGATTTAGTAGTCTGGTCGCCGCTTTCATTGTACATATCCAGAACACGTTGTCCTTTGAAAAAGTAAACATCCGAAGCATGGCAGTCATAACAACCGTTTGCTCCAAGAGCTTTGTGAACAGGAGCGACATTATGACTGATAGAATAATTTGTACAGGGCTCTACTTCACGATCAAGTACCAGAAGCTCTCTAGAAGAACCGAGATGGTATATTTTTCCACCCTTTACAAAGACCGGATGAACCTGTGAAAAACGCTGATTATCTGCTAATGATTCTGTGTATCCTATTAGTCCGGCAATAATTTCATCTTCGCGGTTTACTTCAGGCTCACCATCATCATTATCATCTTCTATCTTATCAGAAAACAGCTTCCAGCCTTCTTTGTGTTCTTTCAAAAATAATGGATAAATCAGACTATCTGACTCTAAATTTCCCCACCAGATTGTTAGCAGACTATTGAATGGATAAATCACTTCTCCATCCCATCGTTCATAAACAGGTTTCCATTCTTTCAACTCTCCGAAATCTTTTGCATCAAGAGGATTATTATAAAAAATCTGTTTTCCGGTAGTTGCTTCAAAACCCATTGCAGCAGCTCTTTTAAGAGAAGGAATATGACAGGCTTCACAGGAAATCTTTTCTAAATGCGAAGGCCTGATAGTTTTATGTTCTGGTACAGTCGCTCCCAATAAACCTTCGGTATGGCATTCTTTGCAGTTTTTCATGGTTCCGTCGAGATGATCAGCAACACGCAGATCGCTTGCATTTCCCTTGGCAAACATATGATCCGGTCCTGCTGGATGACAGGCAACACAGCTTATTCCCTGGCTATTATGTACATCAGGATTAAACATATCATTCCAGGAAAATCCCCTTTTGCGAACATCGCTCTGACCATGGCAGAACATACAGTTATCATCAGGAGGGGGCCATGATATATCAAGAGTGATCGAACCGTCTTCATTGAAAAAACGCTTATTATAAACTATGGTTGGCTCCTGACCACTATTAACAGAACCTTCGACAAAGCCTATTCTTGTACCGACGACCACTGCCCATTTAAAATTACCCTGAGTAAGTTGGAAAGCCCTTTCATCAAAATTATATCCTTCAAGGTGGCAAATAAAACAATCTGCTTCAACCACACCGCTTTTGTCCCAGTTGCTCTTATAGTAGTCGCCATCCAACTCATCTCGAAGTTCCGGATTTTCAGCAAGGTATTCATCGTACCTGTTTCCTTCACGATCATATTCCAGTCCTCCGCCGCCGGGGTGACACGCGCCGCAGCTTATACTCGAACCACTGCTTTTGGCAGATTTAATAAACTCATAAATGGTGAGGTCAATCGCATCAGCACTTTCATTCTCTTTTTTAGCCATTTGACGGAGGTACATCGGACACCATTTACCCAACATCCCATTGGAAATCTCCCAGGGTCTCCCTTCAGCTACACCAAAATTATCATCGACAACATCCCATCCCATTTGAAAATGATAACCGGAAGTTATTTCATCATAATCATGGCAACTCCCGCATGTCATTACCGTTGAGAATGGACTGTTAATGTTATCTCCCGTCATGGGATTGATTTCTTCAGCATCCTTGTCATAAAGGAAAATTGCAGGATGCTGGCCTAATATAGTTGATGGAACATTAATTACGAGAATAATTAAAAGTAGAATGGTACTGTTTATTTTCAAAACTTCACCCCTGATAATAGAAAAGTTTCTAATTATTATCTATAACCAAATATCTCAGCATAGATAATTAATAATACTATAATCAAGCCGGTTGTTAACGCCAGAGCTCCAAAGATTCGAATTATCTTGACTATAACCGGCGGCAATGGTTCAACAAGATGCTTTTTAATTTTACGGTCTTTCATCAGTTCTTCATATTCACGAGGGCGATCCTGCTGCAGTTCTTTGACAGGAATACGACCGGTGAATATAACTGTATCCATCGGGAATTTATCCGGGCGGAAATGTGTATTAAAAAAGTGAACAGTAAAAATAAACCCGGTTGCGAGCAATGCTTCATCGGAGTGCACAATGGTAGCAACATTTATTATCCACCCAGGCAGAAAACGTGTAAAGAATTCCGGGAACCAGAGCATAAGACCGGTTGTGCCAATTATTGCTACACCCCAAAAAACTGCAAAATAATCAAATTTTTCCCAATAAGTCCAGCGTCCATAACGTGGTCTTGGTCCCATGCCAAAGAACCATTTTAACGTTCCGATCAGTTCCTTTAAATCTGTTTTCGATGGGATCATGCTTTTCTGGCTGACCAAAAATTCTTTGAGTGTCTTTCTACTCTTACGAGCGGATTTAATCAAGTCAAAAAGGTGAATACCAAAATATGCAAAAGTAATAATAGCACATATGCGATGGATATAACCAGCCGATTCAAAACCACCTAGTAACCAGGAAATCCACTGTGCCCAGCCTAAATATGAAAATTTAAGCGTCATTCCGGTTAATGCCAGCCCCAGGAAACTGACAACAACCATTACATGCAGCCAGCTTTGCAATGGCTTGAAACGACGGTATTCAAGACGACCATAAACGGCTTTACGTAATTTCTTATGTTGTCTCATAGCCTGGAATGAACGTGGCAGCCAAAGAAGGGTATGCGTACCGGCAATAACAAAGGTTCCTACCAGCAGGATAGTCATAAACCAGAAAGTATAAAATAGTATTGGATATTTGGTACGATCATGATGAGTGGCATGGGTTAGATAGCCGGCAAATTGTCGGTGGGAACCGGTATGGCATTGAGCACATGTTTCTACAATATTTTGTCGCGAGAGGCTTGAAGACGGATCATCAGGTGGTAAAATATCATGTGATCCGTGACAGTCATGGCATCTTGCTGCTCCATAGCCTAATTTGGATACTTTCCCATGGAATGTCTCAAAATATGTTTCGGTTACATCTTTGTGGCAGCCACCACATTGTAAGAGGATGTCGGATTCAAAAGAATGAGTATCGGTACGAGTAATTTTATGAGAATGATGGCAATCGGCACAAGTGGGTAATGGTTCTTCTGATTCGCTAACTGTAGTAGAGTGGATACTGTATACGAATTTTTCATAAATCCCATTATGACAGACAGCACAGGTTTTTGAAATATTATCAGGATGAACAGTAGAGTTAGGATTATCCTTGGGCAGTTCTTTATGGGGTGTATGACAATCAGTACACATGGCTGTTACAACCAAGCCACTTTCAAGCAAACCCTTACCATGAATACTCATTTTATATGAATCAGCAAAATAGACATCGGTAGTGTCAGCTTTTCTTACCGCAACTGTCCCACCGGAGGTATGACATTTGCCACACAATTCAGGTACATTGGTTGGAAAGCTGGGAGATTTTGTATCAAGCTTTCCTTTAGTATTATGTTTGCCATGACAATCTGTACAATAGGGAGCATCTCCATCACCTCGATTGTGAAGAGTGCCGTGAGTGCTGATAGTGTAATCTACAACTACTTCCGAGTGACAGATAGAACAGTCAACATTATTTACTACCGTTACACAGGGACGATCATTACTCGGCATAGCTCCGGTATGACATTGGGCACAGGTAACCCCGCGGTGAATGGAACCATGAGTATCAATCGTATCTATATATAATGATATGACCTCATCATTTCGCATCATCGACAAATCTGTATTGCTATGACACTTAAGGCATTCTTTATCAGCCATCCCTTCATCATAAAAGACATTCCTGATCTTGTGCGGAGAGTGACAGTCCACACAGGCCGGTACTTTATGCGGCTCTTTCTGCCAAAGTTCACCTTTGATGACTCTTCGGTGGACTTTTTCAATCTGTCCGTGACATTGTTTACAGGTATTGGCGATGTTATCACGATGGATGCTGGACTGGGGGTCGGTATGATCTCTGACATTATGAGCCGTATGACAGTCAACGCAGACTGCCGTAACTATTAATCCCTGATTAAAGAGACCATAACCATGTATGGATTGTGAATAATGAAAAAGTACACTGTCTTCGGGAATATCATATTTTTGGGTAATCTCTGTCCCTTCCTTATGACAGCTTCCGCACATAAAGGGAATATTGAAACGATCAACACGAGCATCAGGTGACTGTGTATCAAGGATATCATGGGATCCATGACAGTCCCAACAACGAGGAGCCAAAGGAGCACCCGAATGGACTATCTTGCCATGTAGAGACTTATCATATTGTTTTGAAATCCTTTGGTGACACTTACCGCAATTTACGCCCCCTTCACCTACATCGGAATCACCCGGTGATACTATATTATGTTTACCGTGACAATCAAAACATTGAGCTTTTTGATTGTGGATGCTATTCTCATGATCTTCAAGAACATCATCATGGCACATACTACAATCTACAGGTTCCAGATCTTCTTCATGGGGGAAATCTTCAAAACCGTCCAAATCAATATGACAATTTATACATTCCATTCCAACGTGTATGGAATTATCAAATTGTTCTAAATCTACAAAAACTGAAACCTCATCACCTGAATTATTAATACCAATAAGCTCATCATCTTCATGACATGCCATACAGTCATCATTATCCTGGGCGATTACGTTTAGAGAAGTAATCAGGATGATTAAAACAAATATGTAAAATAATATCTTCATGACAAGCGTATATAATACAAATATAATCCGGTTTTATCTATCTTTTTTTTTGTTTTTAAAAAAAGGCCGGACATACCATATTATAATATGTCCGGCTTGATTATAACAAAAGTAAAAAACTCAGTTAGAAACCATATCCAACACCGGCCCTGATCATCAGAAACTGGCCGGTTTCGATGCCGTAAACATACCCGGCATCATCATTGAGGCTTACAAAATCACCATCAATAGAAATCAAAACTTTTGGTGAAACTCTGTATTCCATACCAGTATTCAAGCTGATTACCTGGTATTTCAGGTTTGAGTAATCATCCATATCATCAAGAGTGAAATCCTGATGATGGAGTTCAGGCGTACCTGCTAAATTTACAAGTCTGTCCTCAACATCAGGCATTATCACCTGATCATATGAAGCGTCAGACATGTTATAGTTTAGATTTCCAAATAAGCGTACTTTTGGCGAAACCTGGAAACTACCAGTCAGATACATATTGTGAGTATTGGTCTTATAATCGGCCATGGTGTACATGGAACCGTAGTGCTTAGCGTCTCCACCGGAGGCGCGTGCTAAATGACCTGCTCAGCCATCGAAGAGAGCTACAGTAACCGGCCCTCTCGATTTATAGTAACCATAGGTATAACCGGAACTAAATACTGTTCTGGGATCAGGCATAAAGTTGATAGCTATCCCCGGCAAAGCCGTGAAATGCTCAACATCAAGACTGTCCAGATCGGAGTTCTTATCATAAGTAACTTTAGCCGCCAGGCTAAAGCTAACTTCATTGCTTGACTGCCAGCTAAGATTCCAGTCAAACTGGTGATAATCTGTCGGTTCGGTTGTAATATTCTGATAACGTAAATCTTCACGTTGGAAATAGAAAATAAAAGTCGCACCATCCAGCGGACTCAAATTATCACGACCAACACCTTCAAATAATCCTTTGCCTGATGTATAAGGATCGGAAGTTTTCTCAAAGCGATATTTGAAAGAACTTGTATATTTCAATCCCTTCCGGTATCGCATTTTAGCCTGGCCAATCATCTTACTGGTTGTCCAGCCGTCATTATATATCGGATAATCATCCCGATCAATACGTCTGTACTCCCCCAGAATAGAAAGAGTCCAGCGGTTATTTAATCGAGAAATAACTTCCGCACTGAACTTCCCATCCATTCGGTCTATTGATGAGTACCGAGTGAAATCGAAATCAAAACTCGGAGTGAGTCCCTCACGAAAGTCCGGTAGATCGATAAAGGGATCGTCGGCTTTCATTTTTGAAACAGATGCTTTGGCAATCAAGCGAGTTTTAGGAGATAGAGGAACGGTATAGTTGATCGCACCTGCAACAGCATCGCTGGTCAAATCAGTCCCTTTGTTTTTGGTTTTGCTTATCATAAAGGAAGAGGCTAACCTGCCTTTACCGAGTTTACCTTTGATACGTACCTTATGAGACATTTTCTCCGTCTCAGGATAAACACCATAAGCCACAGTTGTATCTTCATAAATCAGTCGAGGTCCAAACTCACCCGAAGCTCCACCGGTAACCGGATGCTCAGCATTATCATACTCAACCATCGGAGCATCAATTTTAGATTCAAATGTACGGTAACCCAATGTATAGCCGACACTGTAATTCTTAATATCAGCTTCCAAACCGGCTTCGATTTGATGAGTCTGTTTGTCCACATCAATAGTCTTTGATGTCAGATGGCAGCTATAACAGTGATTAGATGTGATCATCTGTTCTGTACCCTTTTTAAGGATACTGCGATGAGCCGCAACTATCTTAAGGTTGTTTTTCTTTGATAACAGCAGGCTGAATTTGGTCATCAACTCATGACGGTTATAGTTATAATCTGCACCCGGGTCGGTAATTTCATGTGTGAGCATCTTACCGCCGGCTTTGTCAATGAAAGTAAGACTTCCATCAATAGTAACAGTATCAAGACCTACCCACTCCTGAGCTTGTACATTCTCAAGAAGGTCCTGGCCCTGTTGTTTTGTTAATGATCGATATTGGACTTCAAAATTAAAACGATTGCCAAACATACCTTTTAATTTGCCGTTGACATTTTCATTATCATAATAATGTCCATCAAGGTATATGAGTTTTCCATTTGATCTTGAAATCATATTTAATTTGAATTCGGGTAGTAAATCCTCTTTTTTGCCGAGATTATATTCCCCTACTTTATCAGGATTATCTTCAAAATCAGTGTAATGCGAGCCTAACCAGAATGAAAAGTCGGTTGTTCCCGATTCAGTATCATCGGCAATAACAACACCGGCCATCAATAGGATAGACAGGCAAATAACTATGTTTATAAAT
>DAOWMZ010000360.1 GCA_030642845.1 Candidatus Zixiibacteriota bacterium | reverse complement strand
TATAAAGAAGAGATGGATACTCCGCGTGGCAAACAGGAAAAAGAGATGATGAAAAAAGCTCATTGCTCTCATATTCTGATAAAAGCCATTCCTTCCCAGGAAACACTGGACAGAAAATACAACCGATTAGATAAATTTGCTATAGCGGCTCAAAAAGATGGATTCTTAAAGGCTGCCAAGGATCTCAAATTTCCGGTCAAACAAACAGGATTATTTATGCAAGGGCGTAACATCCAATACTTAGGTAAAGATGTTCAGGCCGGAATGTTTGCCTTTGATAATGAAATTGATGCTATCTCAAATTTATTTGAAAACAACTCTGCTTATTATGTAGTTCAAGTTTCAGATAGTAAACCTGCCGGTCTGGCTTCTTTTGAAGAAGCCCGCGATAAAGTCAAGATGGATCTAGAAGCAATCACAATCGCAAATTTATGCCGCGATACTATTATGGCTATCTGGGGCGAGATGGAAAAAGGGACTGAAATTAAAAAAGCTGCAAAGTTATTTGGTGAAGAATATGACACTCCCGATGAATTCAGCCGGATAAATTATGTCAAAGGATTGCGTCGTGATCCGGTCGCTATCGGAGCAGCTTTCAGCCTTAATAAACCGGGTGAAATTTCCCAACCTGTTGAATATGAGCACGGAGCGGTGATATTCCAGTTGATAGAAAAAACTTCACCCGATGTTTCTGATCTGACCGCCAAAAGGGATTCGGTCTATCAGGAAGTACTGCTTAGTAAACGCCAATATTTGTATGGCCAATGGGTGGAGCATATGATTAAGTCGTCAGAGATAGACAACTATATAGAAGATACTTTCAATGAACAGAGATTAGCAGAATTGTAAAAAATAATTATCGAATAAACTAAAAAGGGTTCTCATTTTGAGAACCCTTTTTTTATGGAGTAAATCAATAATTATCTATAAATTTTCGTAGTTGGGGCCTTCCCCGCCCTGAGGGGTTACCCAGCGGATAATCTGATAGGGATCAGCAATATCGCAGGTCTTACAATGAACGCAGTTTGATGGGGTCAATTGTAATTTCAACTTCCCATCCCGTTCCGGATCATCGACCATTTCATAAACCTGGGCCGGACAGAAATGCTGGCAGGGATTGCCATACTCTTCGGTACAACGATTATTGCAAATATCATAATCCGTTATCACCAGATGCGAGGGTTGTTCTTCTTCATGAGCTGTTCCTGATTTGTAAACATCCGTCAGCTTATCAAAAGTATAGTTGTTATCAAATTTTATTTCTGTCTTATATGGATCATTACCGAACTGTTGTCGATATTCTGATTTTTTGAGCATATAGGAATGATCTTCTTTATTAACCCGTCTTTCAAACAATCCTTTACCGCCGGTAAAAGTTTGAATTGCAGCATGAAAGAGTCCGCTAAACAGTCCATTTTTAAAAGAAGCGTGGAAATTACGGGATTTGTACATCTCATCCTTAGCCCAGCTATTTTCAAAACGATCCTGATATTTTTTCAAAGCAGTAATAGAATAATCATCCGCCTTTATACAATCCATAACTGTCTCAGCAGCCATAATTCCGGATTTAATAGCGAGATGAATTCCCTTTAAGCGTGAGGGATCAAGAAAACCGCCACTGTCGCCGCAGAGCATCAAACCATCATGATACAACCAAGGCATACAATAATAACCGGCATCGGGGATTGTCTTGGCTCCGTAGTTTAGCATAGTCCCCCCCTCGAGAATTTTTCTGAGCAGAGGGTGCGTTTTATATCTTTGGAATTTCAAATGAGGATCATTGGTCGGGTCAGGAGAATTCAATCCAACGGCATAGCCAACAGAAACCATCGTGTCGCTCATGCCATAAATCCATCCACCGCCATATTCATTATTAGGTTGCGGCCATCCTATGGTGTGAATCACCTGTCCGGCTTTGATCTGGCCCTTGGGCACTTCCCAGACTTCTTTGACACCTGTCAGGTACATTTGCGGCAGACAATCTTTTCTTAGCTCCGGGATTTTTTCAAAAGCACTTTTGGTTAAAGAACCATGAACCCCTTCGCATAGAACAGTTAATTTGGCTTTGACAATTGAACCCGGTTCAAAATTTGATTTGGGTTCCCCTTCCTTGTTAAGCCCCATATCAACCGTTTGTACGCCGGTAACTTTGCCATCTTCAACGATAAGATCATATCCGGCCATTCCGGCATAAATATCCAGACCGCATGACTCAACCTGCTCTCCCATCCAGGCGGAGAGTTTATTTAATGAAACAATATAATTTCCATGATTGCTTAATGCTGGGGGTTCATAGGGGAATTTGGTTGAGACATTTTCCCTGAGCCAGTACATAGCTTCACTGGTGACAGGAGATTCCAGCGGAGCCCCCTTTTCTTTGTAGTCACCAAATAATTCTTCCAATCCACGGGGGTCCATAACCGCCCCTGACAGAGAATGAGCACCAACATGGGATCCTTTTTCAATAAAAAGGATTTCCGGCATTTCGACAGTGTCGTCATCTTCGATTAATTTTGCAAGTTTATA
>DAOWMZ010000217.1 GCA_030642845.1 Candidatus Zixiibacteriota bacterium | reverse complement strand
TTATCTCATGGGCAACACCGGCAGCAAGATTCCCCATCTCTGACAATCTTTCTTTGCGAATTGATTCATTTTCATATTTTTTTAGCTCAGTCACATCATAGACCACTACGACCAGACCGGCAGGATAGTGTTGATCATAGATAACATCTGAAACTGCAACCAAAAGCGTCTTTTGCCTTCCGGCAATATTCAATACGATCTCAAGTTCTTCATTCTTTTTAGAATATTTTTTTAGATTATCTAATTTTAGTTCAGGAGTACTTAAAATTACATCCCATTGGCCATTTAGAGCAGACTTTATACCTATAATATTTTCAAAGGCTCTATTTACAAGTGTAACTATTCCATTTGCATCAACAGATACAACCCCCGTTGTCATCTGATCAAAGATAGTGCTGGTTGTTGATTTAATTTCAGAATACTGTCTAAATATCAGCTTTCGTTTCTGACGACTATTATAATAAAGCAGTCCAACTAACATCAAACCGAAAAGGACTACGGTCAAAAGAACCATCTGACGGTCAAAAGATTGTGAAACATTATTGTAGCTGTTAAGCGACAGTCCAACCCGAAACAACCCAAAAGGATATTCATCAATAGCAAACGGCCTGACCAGTTCCAGAACTTCATTATCCTGAAACAAATATTTCCGATGGAATATTGTATCGCTTTCGAGTGCTTCCGTTAAAAACGGATCAGACTCGATTGAAAGAAGTTCACCGGTTTTTCGTGATGAAAATATTATCCCATCCTGTGCCTGATAAATAATATATTCCACTCCAGCTTCACGAGCCATATTCTGAACAAGATATCCAATTTGTGTATTTTTAAGTGACTCAGTATAGTATTGTGCATCAGCAGAAATCACAAACACTTCATCAAGGGTATTGGATATTTCAAGATAATAATGGATTGATTCACCGGGAAGTTCGTTCTGCTGAAGTAGAAGCAGATAAAATGATTCCGGATTAGCGACAAGGGATTTTATTTCATTTATAACAAATTCCGGTAAAACAGATTTTTGGTTGAAGGCTATTCCCTGAGATAATATTTGCCCGCTTGTATCACAAATATATATAGCATTCAAATTATGTCTTAAAGCCATTAATGATAATTGGTTTTCCTTTTTGTCATTCTCTGACATATTAGATAGAAAGAGGCTTATCTCATGAAATCTACGATGCACTAAATAATCATTAAATGTCTCTGATGCTATGGCATTACCTGATGCCTGCGCCAATGCTTCGGCAAAAGTTGTCCCTTGCAAGACAAGCAGATTGAAACTATCTCTGCGACTGACCTGAATGCTTAACCAGGTAAAGACAAACAGTAGTAATGCCAAAACTATGATAACAGTTACAAGTAAACGTCGGTCAAACCAGCTTCTGTGATTTATTGTTTTATCAGACATAAGATAAAGATTGCTGTTCAGTTAGTTTCGAGCAATTAAAAAATTAAGAGATTATTGACAGTGTTGAAGAGTGTTTGTTTGATTTGTCAAATGTTATAGAATCCCTTGTGATCGGAAGGACGATTCTAATAATTGCACCCTCATTATAAGAATATGAAATTACACCGTTATGCCCGTCCATTATTTTTCGGCAGGTTATAAGACCTATGCCACGACCTCTGCTGCGAGTTGTAAATCTTTTCGTAAATATTAGATTGAGTTTCTCTTCAGGAACACCTGGGCCGTTATCTTTGATTATAATTTCTGCAATTTCATCTAAATCCTGCTCAATAATCTCTGTTGATATATCAATTATTTTGTTACCAGAAAGCTCTGTTACAGCCTCACAGGCATTTTCAATAATGTTCACAAGAACTTGTTGTATCTGAGTTTCATCGATTTCAACATACGGCATTTTCTCGGTTAACTTTGTATTAATACTTATACCGTTAAAACGATTTTGAGGTTTCAGAAAGGCTGCTACATTTTCAATTAATTGATTAAGATCGATCTTTACGAAATTACTGTCATCCGGATCGGATTCAATCAGTCCTTCAGAAAAACGAGTAATATTTTCTATAATCTCCTGCATCAGATCAAGCTTTTCATTAATTTTATCATACTTCCTGTTTTCTATAAACGAGGGCATCAATTCAAGATTACCTGATAATACTGCCAGATAATTATTCATTTCATGGGCCACATCACCCGCCATTTTCCCTTTAATATAATAACGGTCAAGTCGGATCATCATTTCCTGAAATCTTTTGCTCTCAGAAATATCACGAACCATATACAGATATGCAATTATTCTTTTGTTATTATCAATTACAGGTGATGAAATAATATAAGCCGGGAACAGATTGCCTTTTTCTGTGCGCCCCAACACCTCAAATCCCGCCTCATCTTTATTTTGTGTCCGATTCTGAAAGACACCCCCCATCATATTGGGGAATAAATCTGAGATATTCCTGTTGATGGCATCGTCTCTGCAATAACCAAACAACTCTGATGCCTTTATATTATAGACCATAATTATTCCATTACAATCAGCAGTTATAATTCCAACCGGTGAATTCTCAATAATTACTCCAAGTAATGATTGTGATTCTTTTAAACTTATACTTGCATCACGCAGCTTGAGAGAATAATCTTCAATTTTCTTTTTGTCATTCCAAAGCATAGATGAAAGTTTGTTTGACACTTCGACAAGTCGAATCAGTTCTTTTCCGCTGGCAGATTCCAGATGGTAGTACATATTTCCGCTGGCTGTCTTTTCCAAACCATGCACCAGCCTTTTGTATGGTTTATTGAATTTATTTGATAATAGATATATCATAAGCAGAGCGGTTAAAACAGTTCCTAAAAAGAGCAGAAGAATAGCCCATAAAAAAGAGGTCTTATCAAATAACAGAAATTTATGTTTCACTGCAATAATTAGAAAAGCAGTATCCCCCATTACAGTCCGAAAGTTATAAGCATAGATAATATGATTATTCTCAACACCAAGTTCAACAAATTGTGATTTATCTGAATTTATTCCGAACCACTTTGAATAAACTTCGATATCATCGAACACAATAGGCTCCATGTTATTAGTATTTCCAGACACTTCAGAGCGGTAGTAATATGATACAGACGAGTTAGTGTCATTTTGAAAATATAATTGGGCGTATTTGATATCAGGAATTGATTGGAAACTGTTTTTTAAGATCCCATCAATTATTTTATCTACTTCTTTTGAATTAGATTCAGTTTTGTACTTTCCAAGGCCTTTATTAATATTTTCACCGATGCTGTCTAAGACCACAGAAATCTGGCTATTTATTTTGAAAGTAGAAAGATCATCTCTGGGATATAGGATTATTATCAAAATAGCTGAAAAGACAAAGAAAACCTGAATAACAATAAAGAGGTTCAGTCGATCAATCAATTCCGGTTTTCTCTTACGAAACAGATATTTATATAATTTAGTTAAAATCGTATTCATCATATAGAATATCGGTAAAATAAGATTTATCTGTATTTGATGATGATTAATAAAAATATACTGGGAGCGGTGGAGGGGGGATGCCCGACTCTATCGTCAGGTGGCTGGAAAACCAGCACACACCACTCCCAGAATTCTATAACTTCTCAGAACATTAATAAGCAAGTGTTATACCGATTATCCGCATAAATGACGGCTTATAAACAGAAGTTACAAAAATTGATATGTACCATCTACTTACTGATCCAGGATAAGATAAACTTACATTCAATACTCTATTGTTAATAACAACTATTATGAAATATTGTTCGAAAAGAGTGCAACTTTATGCATTAATATTTTCATAAAAAAACAAAAAAATACCGGATGCAGTAAAATACATCCGGCAAATAAATTAATATTATTTCTTAGAATATTTAGTTTTTATCACCTAACTCTTCGATATATTTTTCAGCAGCAACCGCAGCAGTTGTACCATCACCAACAGCATTTGTAATTTGTCTGACTAATTGTGCCCTGACATCACCGCAGGCAAAAATACCTTTAATAGATGTTTCCATTTTCTCATCAGTGATAATATATCCACCACTATCCTTACGCATAGCCTCACGCGTAATATTGGAATTTGGTTTAAAGCCTATAAAAACAAAAACAGCTCCAATTTCCAATGTAGATTTTTCACCAGTTTTAACATTTTTTAATGATAGATTCCTAACTTTTATATCATCACCATTGACAGATTCAACTACCGTATCCCAGATAATTTCAATTTTTTCATTATCAAAAGCTCTCTTCTGGATAATTTTTTGGGCACGCAGTTCATCACGACGATGAATTATATATATCTTTGAACCAAATTTCGTTAAGAAGGTACCCTCTTCAACGGCAGCATCTCCCCCACCAACAACAGCAATCACCTGGTCTTTGAAAAATGCTCCGTCACAAATAGCGCAATACGATACTCCTTTACCGGTATATTCTTTTTCACCCGGTACATTGAGATAAATAGGAGATCCTCCGGTTGACAGGATAACTGCCTTAGCCCGGTAATTGTTCCCTGAAGCACATTTGACAATTCGGTCATCTCC
>DAOWMZ010000336.1 GCA_030642845.1 Candidatus Zixiibacteriota bacterium | reverse complement strand
GGGATCGTTAATAAAAAACTTTTGTCCCTCAGCAAAGGCAGAGGTGCTTATGACTATCAGCGTCAGGGCTATGATTATGGTTTGAATCTTTTTCATTTTAGTTTTCCTTTTTTAAAGTAATAATTTTTAGTTTATTGTTTTTGAATGTTCAACTTTTAAAACATCCAGAAATAGAGTCCGGTCATCGAAACAACAGCGACCATCGACATCATGATTTTCTCATGAATGCACATCCCCTTTTTGACCTTGCATTTACTTTCTTTGCACATCATTGACATTTTGGATTCTCCTTTTTTTACTTTCTTCTTATTTTAACTTTATATTTTCTGTTTTCATTTTCTTGTTATCTTTTTGTTTTATTTGCCTATTAGTCGGGGGAACTCTTGCAGCGTTACAAATTATTTTAAAAAACTCATAAATAGAGCATAACGTCTTATTCGTTAGTAGCTTAAGTGTGAATAAATAATGTTGGAAACTTGTATTTAGAAAAAGGAAACAGATACAGATTGTATTTTTTATGATGAATTCTGTAAGGAAATTTAGCGTAGAGAACGCAGATCCGTCTTGTTGATAAGGTCTGTTTTATAACAAGCGCCTGTTTTGTCATTCTCGACCTGATCGGGAATCCATGTTTTTATTAATTGAAATGGATTCCCAGTCAAGCTGGGAATGACAATTAGAAAGAAATACTGTTATCTCTGATTATTATGAGTGTTTTTCAACACTTCCGATCTGCGATCCCTACAGATCGAAAACTATATTATTATTCGTTATCTTCAATTGACTTTTTAAGTCTGTTCTTGAAATCATTGGATAAGTTGAATTCTGGTTTTTCTAAATCGGTATCGATTAATAATGGATCGTTTTTCATGAGTGACCTGATTTGTGTCAGTTGTTTCTTATAAAGCCGGCACCATTTGCAAAACATAAGATGAATCTTTACTCCCAATTTCTGACGAAATGACAGCTTTTCATCAAATGATTGTGAAGTTAGATGACTGACCTCTTCGCATGTCGGCATAAATAAATTCATTATGCCGGGCATTTTATGTTTTTTATCATCATCTAGTGGCTTCTTAGCACTCATTTTCAATTCCAATCCAGTTCTTTTCAAGGCACTTTCTTAATTGCAGGCGTGCCCGATAAATAATTACTCTCAGATTAGTCGGATCAATCTTCAAATCGTTACAAATTTTTTCAGGTTCTTCTTCTTCCATTTCACGAAGTACAAATACCATCGCCATATTCTTAGGGAGAACTGAAAGGCAATATTGCAGAAATTTCCAGAATTCTTTTTGTTCTGCAAGATTATTGGAGTCAAGTTTCCAGTCCACAGGTCTTTTTTCTGGAACCCAGTTTCCTGCCATTGCTCCTGATTTTATAAAATAAGATTCAGCATCGGAAGAATCCGGAGCAATATCTTCAAAATTAATTTCCCTACTGGCTTTTCGTATGTGATCAATAATTTTATTTTTCAGGATAGCTACAAACCATGTCTGTTCGGATGAATTACCGGAAAAATTGTCTTTTGCTTTAAGTGCCGCCATAAATGTTTCCTGGACAACATCCTCCGCAACCGATGAATTGTTCAATCGCATCATGGCATACTTAAACAGAAGTTCGCTGTATTTATCAACCCAGGTAGAGGGATCAGAGATTTTATTTTCAGACATTAATAAATATCTCAATATATTGTTTATTGTACCACTCTTCTGTTGAATGCCATTTAAGAACCCAACAGATACATTTGTTATAATTGAAAACAAATTATCATACTTATTGTTTCCAAAGCAATAAAAAACCCGGTGCCATAATTGACACCAGGTTTTATTAAATAAATCAGACTATGTCTGAAAACAGATAATATCTACGCTATTTCACTAATACCATCTTTTGGATGTCAGTAAAATCATCAGTCTGCAGACGATAGAAATAAATTCCAGAAGAGTAAGGAGAAGCATCAAAGGTTACACTATGAGGTCCAGCAGATAGTTCGCCATCGACCAGAGTTTCGATAGTCTGACCGAGAAGGTTGTAAACCACCAAACTTACGTGCGTAGCCTTCGGCAGGCTGAATCCAATTTCAGTAGCCGGGTTAAACGGATTGGGATAATTCTGTGAAAGATTATATTCATCAGGTATTAATGCCAAATCTCCGTTTTTAGTACCATAAACAACTCCGCTTTCGCATGTTTGAGTAGCGTTGTTTGAACCGGAATCATAAGTGTAGACTGCATGAGTAACATTGGTTACTTCAAAACACCATTCACCAACAGGTTTTTTCAAACCAGTGGCAGTTTGGAAATCTACTGTTCCATCAGCTGCAGTAATCCCATTGTATGATCCGCCGGTAGGACCGGTAGCTGTTACATACACTGTAGCGTTGGCAACCGGTGCACCGACATCATCCTGAATAGTGACTGTGCATGTTCCATAATAGTAAGCAGCGCTCTTAGTTCGTCCAACTGACATAGCGGAAACATGCATAGTCCCAGTAGACTGATCAGTGACATTGATATAATCAACTTTGGTTTCTGCATCTGAGCCATAGGCATTAGTTGCTGTCATGGTTACAGTATAAGTACCAATGTTGTTATAAGTATAAGATGGATTTTGAGCTGTTGAAGTTCCAACTCCATCACCGAAATCCCAACTCCAGCTGGTTGGATTGCCGGTTGAAATATCCGTGAAGTTGACTAACAACGGATATGGACCTGATGTTGGAATTCCTGAGAAATCAGCAACCGGAGGCCCGGGTGTGGATTCATATTCAATATACATCTGGTCGATATAGAGATTATCAAGCGAGATCAGCCCCCAGGAACGTTTGCTGTCATATGTGCGTACATAGACTGTTCCACTGGTATTTGCCGGTAATGAAACCGAATAAACCTGCTCTGTACTTGAAGCGACAGTTACCAATGATAACCAGGTGGAACCATCGGTTGAATATTCAAAGATAAAGTTATCACCATCACTGTTGGTGGGGCGGTAAG
>DAOWMZ010000234.1 GCA_030642845.1 Candidatus Zixiibacteriota bacterium | reverse complement strand
GTCGGGAGTTCGATTCTCCCTAGCTCCACAAAATTAAAAAACCCTCGCTTTAAAAGGCGAGGGTTTTTTTTGTTATTTTAGTGACAATCAGACGAGCTTGTCTATCAGGCACTTAAATCTATTAATAATAAGTCAGGAGGACAGGCCTCCTGATCTACTCAATAATCTACTGAATGATAAATGGCAGGATCGCTCTGGGATCCTGCCCTACTGAGAATCTATTTAACCAACTTTGCTTTCAAGAATTCCCGGTTCATTTGGGCTATGAATTTGACCGGGATTTCCTTCGGGCAGGCCGCTTCGCATTCATAATAATTGGTACAGTCACCGAATCTTTCAGCGTCCATCTGTGCCACCATATTTCGCACTCTGTTGGTTGCTTCCACTTTACCCTGAGGAAGACTAACTAACTGGCAAACTTTCGCAGCAACAAATAACATAGCTGAAGCATTTTTGCAGGCCGCCACACAAGCTCCGCATCCGATACATGCCGCCGCATCCATTGCAGTATCTGCTGATTCTTTAGGGATTGGTACCGCATTTGCATCGGGTGCACCTCCGGTATTAATAGAGACAAAACCACCAGCCTGGATAACACGATCAAAAGCAGACCGATCGACAATCAGGTCTTTCATAATAGGGAAGGCTTTGGCGCGCCAGGGTTCGATATAGATTTTGTCGCCATCTTTAAAATGCCGCATATGCAATTGACAGACAGTTGTCCCTTTTTCGGGGCCGTGAGGGATACCGTTGATCATCATGGAACACGTACCGCAGATACCTTCCCGACAGTCATTATCAAAAGCGATCGGATCTTCACCTTTTAGGATCAGGTCTTCATTGACGACATCGAGCATTTCCAAAAAGGACATATGGGTGGAAACATCTTTAGCTTCGTATTGAACGAGCTTGCCTTTGTCGTTAGCGTTTTTTTGCCGCCAGACATAGAGAGTAAGGTTCATTACTTATAACTCCTTGTCGCCAATTCTACAAATTCAAATTTGAGTTCTTCTTTATGCATCTCCGGTTTGACACCATCCCCCTTAAATTCCCAACATGAGACATGAGAATATTTCTTATCGTTTCGCACTGCTTCGCCTTCTTCGGATTGGTGTTCTTCGCGGAAATGCGCCCCGCAGGATTCATCACGGATGAGAGCATCCCAGCACATCGTTTCGGCAAATTCAAAGAAATCAGCAACACGACCTGCTTTTTCAAGGGACTGATTTATCTCTTCATTTTCACCAAGGACTTTTACATTTTTCCAGAATTCTTCTTTAAGTTCAGGAATCTTTGCAATCGCTTCTTTAAGACCGGCTTCATTGCGAGCCATCCCGCATTTCTCCCACATGATATTGCCCAATTCTTTATGGAAAGAATCGACAGTACGATTGCCGTTTATTGACAATAGTTTCTTCATCTTTTCATCAATGACCTTTTCAGCATCCTTGAATTCCTGTTTGTCAGTAGATGGTTGACCGGCTCCAACGCGGGCAAAATAATTAGCAATTGTGTATGGAATAACAAAGTAGCCATCAGCTAAGCCTTGCATGAGTGCACTGGCTCCAAGACGGTTGGCACCATGATCGGAGAAATTGGCTTCACCGAGTACAAACAGACCTGGGATATTGCTTTCCAGATTATAATCAACCCATAAGCCCCCCATTGTATAATGAGAGGCGGGGTAGATGCGCATAGGAACTTTATACGGATTTTCGCCTGTAATCTTCTCATACATTTGGAAGAGGTTGCCATATCTGTCACGGATAGTATCTTCACCGAGTCGTTTGATAGCATCGGCAAAATCAAGATAAACACCCCGACCGGTTTCGCCGATACCACGACTGTCATCACAGGCTTCTTTGGCACTTCGGGATGATATATCACGCGGAGCAAGATTCCCAAATGATGGATATTTGCGTTCAAGGAAATAATCGCGATCATTTTCAGGAATAATTCCGGCTTCACGTTTGTCCTCTTTGCCTTTCGGAACCCAGATACGGCCATCATTACGGAGAGATTCCGACATCAAAGTCAGCTTGGATTGATAGTCGCCGCTGACCGGAATACAAGTAGGATGAATCTGAGTATAGCAGGGATTAGCCAAAAGAGCCCCTTTTTTGTGAGCGCGCCAGACAGCAGTGACGTTACAACCTTTGGCGTTGGTAGAAAGATAAAAGACATTTCCATATCCGCCGGTTGCCAGGACGACTGCATCGGCAGAATGAGAACTGATTTTACCGGTCACCATATCACGGACAATAATCCCTTTGGCATGACCATCAACAAGAACCAGATCAAGCATCTCAGTACGTGGATACATCTTGACCTGACTGGCTGCAATTTGACGAGATAGGGCAGAGTAAGCCCCTAAAAGGAGTTGCTGTCCGGTTTGACCTCGGGCATAAAAAGTACGGGAAACCTGTGCTCCGCCAAATGATCGGTTTGATAAATGCCCACCATATTCACGCGCAAAGGGAACACCCTGTGCAACGCATTGGTCGATGATATTTTCACTCACTTGAGCCAGACGGTAAGTATTGGCTTCACGTGAGCGGAAATCACCCCCTTTTAGAGTATCATAGAAAAGACGATAAACTGAGTCGCCATCATTCTGATAATTTTTAGCCGCATTGATTCCACCTTGGGCACCGATACTGTGTGCCCTTCTGGGGCTGTCCTGATAACAGAAACAGCTTACATTATAGCCCAGTTCACCAAACGATGCTGCTGCTGCTCCACCAGCTAATCCTGAACCAACAACAATAACATGATACTTTCTCTTATTGGCAGGATTGACCAGCTTCATGTCAAATTTATGCTTATCCCATTTTTCAGCGAGAGGTCCTGATGGTGTTTTTGAATCAAGTTTCATATTAATGACCTCCTCCCGGCAATTTTATTAATCCAGCTAATACAGCGACAGGTATTGATGTGTATCCTATAAAAATCGTTACAGAAACAACATACGCTATATATTTAAACTTCTTCTCCAACTCTTTCTTATTCCATCCCATAGTTTGGAAGAAGCTTGAAACGGCATGGCTTAGATGAAAAGCGAGGAGTAACATCGCAATTATATAAACTGTAGAAATCAGATAATTCTGGAAACCGAGCACTATCATTGAATAGACATCATGCCTTCCAAGGCTGTCATGGAGATTGGCGTATTCAGGATTGGTTGTAATAAAAGTAAAATGCAAAAGATGATAAACCACATACAGAAGTATTCCCAATCCGGTCCAGATCATTGTACGTGAAGTCAGCGTAGCCTGAATTATGTTCTTGAACTTATAATTAACCGGTCGAGAAACTTTATTATGTAGATATAACATAATTCCGGTATAGATATGCAGTACTGCAATAGTCAGAATTATCAATCTGATCATAAGAGTAACATAGCCAAGGTCTTTGAGAGCTTTAGCATAAGTATTTAACTGATCTTGCCCCATAAAGATTTGAAGGTTACCGAGTAAATGCCCGAATATAAAACCTATCAGGCAAAGCCCGGTGGCTGCCATCAATAATTTACGACTTATAGATGAAGTTTTATAAGAGCGCTGTTCATGAGACTGTGAAACAACAGGTATTTTCAAATTTGCCATTATCCTTTCCTTTCGTTGGATCAAAATAAATAAAATATATTACTCTTCGTCAAATAAAATAATTTGGTCTGGAATCCTTTGTGCTAATGAAATATGTTGTTAGCCATAGTTTTACCGTTTGGTTATTGAAAATAAAATGTGGATGTAAGAATTGATAATCGCAAATAATCCATTTGACAAATAATATTGCTGAACCTATTATGCTGAATCATATGACCGATATGGATGTATAAAGTTTAATGTTAACTTATAAATTTCAGGAGAAACTTATGTATAATCTTAAGTTACTTATTGTAACAGCATTTGTTTTATTAGTTTTCACAGTCTCTGTTATGGCCAGTTCGGTCAGCATGAAGCTTTCAGGACCTGGGGCAGTAAACGATTCCACTATCCAGGCAGGTAAAGAGGTATCTTTAGATATTTATATCTCTAATGATTCTTATTATACCGGGTTTTCATTTGGATTTGCTTTCACGTCGCAGGATATTAAAAAGATAATCCATGTCAGCGACAGTCTTACCAGCCTTAATGAAAATGGTGATATTAAAGGGTATAATGGTTGGGAGGATAAATCTATTTGGAATTTTGGCGGTGTTTATGCGGTTGAAAAAGACTGGGATGGTGCCATGCCAGAACTTCTTGGATTTGGTGGACTCTGCATTCAACAGAGATACGACCCACATGATATTCAGAAATGTATTTCTGTCAATATGTTATTCGAGG
>DAOWMZ010000300.1 GCA_030642845.1 Candidatus Zixiibacteriota bacterium | reverse complement strand
ATTTTTTTCATTATAAAATCCTTCCAATAAAACAGACAAGGTCTGTCAGATTAAATCAGCGCGCATTGTTATTACTGCTTGTCCGCCGATTTTTACCCTGTCACCATCTAACTTAACTTTTAATATACCATATCTTTCTGAGACCTGATGGGCAATCATTTCATCTTTTCCAAGCTTGGCAGCCCAATATGGTGTCAGGGTCGAATGAATCGAACCTGTCACAGGATCTTCAGGAATTCCCACAGAGGGAGCAAAAAAACGTGAGACAAAACTGGCTTTGCCAGTTAAATCTTTTGATGTAATAACCAAATCCGGATTCGGGAGTTTCATTAAAGCAGTGATATCAGGTTTTATAGATCTGACAATTTCATCCGATTCAACTTCTACAAGAATGTCTTTGGAAAACAGACCAATATAAAGCGGTTTTACACCAAGAGCCTCAATTAATCCCTCTGGCGGGTCTATTTGTTTTGGTGGAATTGATGGAAAATCAAGTATTATCCAATCATCTTCTTTTGTTGCGGAAAGCCACCCGCTTCGGGTTTTGAATTTAATTGTACTTTTCTTATCAACATGACCGTCTTCAAACAATACAAATGCACTGGCTAAGGTAGCATGACCGCAAAGATCAACTTCAGCAACCGGAGTAAACCAGCGAAGATGATAACCTCCTTCGATAGGATACAAAAAGGCTGTCTCAGAAAGATTCATCTCACGAGCAACATGGCGCATCCAACTTTCATCAGCCTCTTTTTCCATAATACAAACCGCTGCAGGATTTCCTTTGAACGGTTCATTGGTAAAGGCATCCACCTGAACTAATTTTTGAGACATTAATATTTACCATCCCTTAGATTTCTATTTTTTATAATTTAATATATCATTACTGAAGATTATTCAGCAATTGCTTTTCTATAAAACACAAATGACATGGCATAACAGACGACTACGATGAGAAGCAGAGCATTGATACCGATTATAAATGAAAGTGATTCCAGAATTCCACCAACTGCCGCACCTATTAGATTTGAACCAAAAGCCAGATCCTTGAAAGGTGTTTTCTTAAATGAAATTATAAAAACCATCCCTGCAAAAAATATAGGGATATTTAAAATTATTGATACAACAATTGCCCTTAACCAATAATCCAAACTACTGAACAAATCCAATGGGAGAAAGTAAACAATCAAAGATGAAAGGATTAATAATATATATAACAGACGGACATTGTTAATTTTGAATTTGGCCACAATCAGATTTGCCAGAAGGATCAAAATCAGGATTCCGGTAATTACAAAAGAGTTCACCAACCAGGTTGACCCAAACAAAAGTGTCGATTTGCTAATATTCTGAAACTCAAGCAAAAGAAAGGCTGCCCCTAAAAAGAAAAAATGCCAATCCAACCGAACTCCCTTACGTAAAACAATTTTTTTACCGGCTACAATCAGAATCAACAGTATTCCCATAATAATCAAGTGCAGCTTCGGGATATGAGGTTTCTGGAGATAAAGATACGGCCAGTCATCAACAGTAAGCTTAATCATCTTTGCTTCCGGTGGATAGTTTTCAAAATTCTCCCTGTAGAGGCCAACAAATCGTTTTACCAGAGGATCATTTGAAATTGCCAGGTTAAGTACTGTTGTATTATGAGCAGTTACAAACATAGTTCCCCCCCAGCCAAAAATATTTTGACTATATTTAACAGCTACAGGGGGATGACCAAAGGCTTCTTCGAGTAGATTAAACAGACGCATTTTAATCCAGGGACGCGGGGCTTCAAATGCAACTGTCATTATACCATCATTTTTAAGACGTGATCCGGCTTCAAGAAAACTTTCCAGCGTGTAAACATAATGATCGATACGCATATTATTATAGGAACTTTGAGAGGTATGAGCATCAAGCAGTCCAAACGAGATAATATCATATTTTTTTTCTGTTCGTTTAAGAAAAGAACGGGCATCATCAATTATCATATTGACATGCGAATTACTGTATGGCTTTTCAGGATGATATTCTTTTCCCAACTGGTAAATCCCGGGATCGATTTCAATCGCATCGATTGACACTGCATTACCTCTTAACGCCCCGGCAACATCGTTGCCAGCTCCAGCTCCAAGGATTAAAACATTCTCAGGATTATTTTTAAATAAATATGGGATATCATATTGGGATAATTTACGTCTGTTTATATCAAAAACCAATGGATTGGCATTCATAATACTGTCCGAAAGATCCAGCATCCCCATATAACCGACATTGTTGACATTGAGAAGATAGCCGCGGTTTATATTGGGGTTGCGTGATGGATGCGGATACAGCTCTAATTTCTGATAAGGAGACCATACTGTTTTTATTAAACCTGGTTTTTCTGAGGGGTAAAATAATGTCAGCAGGATCGTTATGGCTAATAAAGCAAGGGAGACATACATATTGCGAGTGCGATTAATAATATATGTCAGCATAATGACCAATCCTGCCAGAACAATCATAAACCACAACCACGGTGGAGTATAGATAAACGAACAGGCACTAAATGCCCATACACCTCCAATACTGGCTACTACGTTGAGTGAATAAGCGATTATAGTATTCTTATGGCTATCCAACAATTTCCCCAAAAGCTGACCAAGGGGAATAAATATTAAAAGGATAATGATAAACAGAAACAGAGTGGACAAGATACCCAAAGCTGTGATAAAAAATGTTGCAGTCATTGTTGACTCATACCATATGAAAGAGTCGGTGAATGAACTCAGTAGAAGTGGAATATCTTTAAAGGGATGCAAAGATTTCCCATTGATTGAAAATGAAATTGGAACCCATATTAAGAATATTAGTGTCGCCAGACTGTAACCAAAAAGGGAAAAATAAATCTTACGTTTGGAATAATACGCCCCCAACCCAATTCCCAGAAAGCAGGAAAGCAAAACAAGATTGTTCACATATGAAAAAATACGTACTTCGGTGGAGAGCCATCGTATAAGCCCAATCTCGGTAAAAAGCATTATAAAGCTTACTAATATAAGCTATTTGTTTATTCGTGAGGTGGAGGTTTGGCTCTGCAGAACTGACATATTTTTCCGAATCTACATCTTTTAAAATTATGGTCAATATTCAGGTTAGAATATACTCCCGGAAGGATAAAAAATCAAGATGTATGTACAACAGGTTACATGTGATTGAGTTAGCTTATAATTCAGATTGACCCCTTCGCCAGGTAGATGATATACTGTTGTCAGAACTGAAAAAAGGACAAATAATAGTGCTTTATAATGCTGTATTTATCTATAATATCAAAATAATGATTGACTTTATCGGTCTTTATTATTTATAATGAAAAAATTTAAACTGTTGGAGAAATTATGACATCAAATATTTTAGAGACCCCAATTGGTGATTTAGTATCTGATAATATTAACCGAGCCAGAGTTTTTGAAAAATATGGCCT
>DAOWMZ010000227.1 GCA_030642845.1 Candidatus Zixiibacteriota bacterium | reverse complement strand
TCTATCTGAACGCCTTCACAAAATAGTTGAAAAAGCAGAAAAACAACGAGAAGATAATGACAACACCATTAGCCCGATGAGTTTTGGGGAAGTAATCAAAGTAATGCATGTAGATGACGAAGTTGATTTTCTGGAATCTATGAAAAGAGTATTAGAACGCAGAAATATGGAAGTGACTACCGCTGAAAGTGGGGAGTTGGCATTAGCTCTTTTAAAGGAATGCATTATTGACGTGGTGATCCTTGATGTAAAGATGCCGGGGATGGATGGTTTGGAAGTCCTTCGACACATCAAAACGGATTTCCCCAGTATCGAGGTAATTCTATTAACCGGCCATCCGTCGGTCGAGGCAGCATTGGAAGGAATCAAACTGGGTGCCAATGAGTATATGAAAAAACCTCCTGAGATAGATGAGTTGGTTGCGACAATTCGTAAATTACACAACAACAGACAGAAATATATTCTTGAACAGCAGACAAAGCTTATTGAAGAAATTCACAGACGCTACCCAGACTAAAAGTCACATAAGTTTAATAGGATTATTAAAAAGACTAATTATTACCTGGAGTAAACATTGATGACCAGCAAGCCAAATAACAAAGCATCCGGTTACGATAAGTATGTCGATTACAAACGATTTTCAATCGCTGTAACGCTGTTTGTGGTAATTCTAATGCTTCCCATTCCACAGAGTATGCTGGATGTGGCTGTTGAATACCAGATGGGTGAAACTTATGTTCTGGATTACTACACTCAGGAATTGTTTGGTAAGCCTGCCCAGGAAACCGAACAGTGGCAGATGTTAACAGCTAAGGTATTTGAGGGATGTATGATGCAGGGGACATCTCGAAAAGTAACCGTGCTTAAGCGCAGTGTTAAAGATTTACAGAAGATGGGAATAAATGGGTACCCTGAACATTTCAAACAGTATCAATCTTTCATTGAAACTCTGGATGAAAAAAGAGTTAATAAGCTGTTGCTTCGCGGTAGAGAATTACGTCATGAAAAACTAACCTATTCCATGCTAACTCCGGAGCAAAAGGAAAAGGTGGACAAAGCAGCCTGGCAGATTTTAGTGAGTCTTGCCATGGTAGCTTTTGTTGTCACCTGTTTTGTAACTGAGGCGATCCCGTTGCCGGGGGTAGCTTTTTGTATCGGGTTGATTCTGGTTTTTTCAGGAATAGTATCAAGAAAAGAGGTCGCCCAGTTATTCTGGTCTGATGCCTGTTGGTTTATAATGGGCAGCCTGATGTTTGCGGCAGCATTTGTAAAGACCGGAGTCGATAAACGCATCTGCTTGTTACTTTTCCGGTATCTTGCAAAACCAAGTGTCAAGTGGGTTACATTTATAATGATTTTAGTGATTTCACCGGCGGCTTCATTTATTTCCGATCATGCCCTGGCGGCGATTTTCTTACCAATTGGGATTATTCTTTACAGTAACAGCCTTACCAAAAATACTCCGGAGGATAAAGAACTGGCGAAGATGATGATGATTACTATTGCCATGGCTTGTAATATTGGAGGTTTTGGTTCACCATCGGGGGGAGCTCGCAATGTAATTATGATGACCTATATGGAAGATATGTTCGGAATTTCTTTTGGTTATGGTCAATGGATTCTATATGGAATGCCTTTTGTACTCATAATGATGCCTGTTCTCTGGATAAGTATAAACCGAATGTTTAAACCAAAAATTCATGATTTACGTCCTGCGCTGGAATCGTTGAAGCAGGATATCAGTCATATGGGGGGTTGGAGTCGGAAGCAGATTATTGCGGTTATCATTTTTATTCTGATGCTGCTCGGCTGGATATTAGAGAAAAATGTAATATTGAGTCTTACCGGTATTCGTCTTGGTATTGGCGTAATCGCCATTGCCGGTGCGGTGGCATATCTTTTAACAGGTGTTGTCAACTGGCGGGATTATCAGGAGAAAGTAGATTGGGGAGTAGTATGGCTCTATGCGGGAGCGATAATCTTCGGAAGAGTACTTGATCAAACAGGGGCCGCTTATTGGATGGCGCGTTCAATTGTAGTTGGTTTGGCCAATGTTGGCATGGAATCCGGAGTTGTGCTCCTGGGGGTAGGCAGTGCTGTAACCGCTCTTATGACCAACTTAATGGCTGATGGCCCGGCGGCAGCTTCGGTTGGTCCTATCGCTTTGAACATGGCAGCAGTTGCCAATCCGGGGACGACTCTTGTTCCGTTTATGGGTTTGATTACCGCATGTGCTTCATCAATGGCATATTTATTAGTTATTGGTACTCCGCCTAATGCCATTGTATATTCAAGTGGATATTTGGAAGCAAAAGATTTTCTTCGAGTCGGAATTATATGTTTAGTAGCGGCATTTGTAATTCTACTTTTATTGAGTATGCTTTATTGGCCACTATTGGGTTATGCAGGATTACCTTCTGCACAATAAATTTATATGAGAAGAGAGCATTATGGAAAATAAACAAAACAGACTGAAACTTCTTCTTGTTGATGATGAAGATGAATTTCGTCAGGCAACATCGAGAACATTAAACAGACGGGGCTTTATTGTTACAGAAGCCGCCGATGGTGAAGCGGCTCTTAAGGCAATCAGATTTGAAAAACCTGATGTTGTTCTTTTGGATTTAAAAATGCCCGGTTTGAGCGGCATTGAAACTTTAAAAAAAATCAGGGAGATTGAACCGCTACTGCCAGTAATAGTTCTTACCGGCCATGGTGATTTTGATTCTGCGATTGCCGGTATCAAACTGGAAGTTGTAGACTTCATTCAGAAACCGGTCGATGTCGATCAACTGGGCATTCGTATTAAAACTTTACTTGAAAAAGGTGATGATAGTGTTTTAAGAGAACCGACAATATCCGAACTTATAACATCTCCCGAGCTATATCCCAAAGTATATGTGGACGAACCAATGAATCAGGTATTAAAAACAATACGTTTGGCTTATTTAAAATCTATACCAGAAAACTTTCGTCCGGGACAGGTTCGCTCGACCCTTGTTTATGATCGTGATGAGAAATTTGTCGGGATTGTTCGGTTCTCAGATCTACTGAAATTGATCCTGCCCTCTTTTTTAGGTGATTCACCTTACTCTACGTTCTTTACCGGTATGTTTCTTGCTCAATGCAAAGTGGCAGGTAATCGTCATATCAACGAATTGGTTCGAAAACAGATTTTTGTGGATATGGACGCTCCGCTTATGGAGGCTGTGCATTTACTGGTCGAACATAAGCTAATAAATTTGCCTGTTTTGAAAAACGGTGAATTGGTGGGAATTCTAAGAGGTAGAGATATTATTCTTGAAACAGCACGGTGTATGTGGGCTTAATATGAGCAACTGACAAGACACAATAAACTGAAAGATCTTAATATTATATAGAGATTAAAAGTCGATCGGGTAATTGTTACCAAATATATCGGAGCCGAACAGCAAATGGGATTTGTTTTACACTATGGATATGAAAACTACTTGAGTGGGAATATGACCTCGGTATTTTTTTAGGAGCCAATGATCGAGCCTTACAGGCTTTGGATTTATCAGAAGTATATTGCGTAGATGCCGTCAATTCAACTTAACAAATATGACTGAAATAGTGATTAATATTGAAGATTTCAAATAATAAAAGTTGCGAAGGTCGTCTAATTGCTCTCGCCATAGACTTTGAAAGCCCGATTTTATCGGGCTTTTTGTTTGACCAAAGTGTGTCCCCATAAAAACCTGCCGTACTGATTTATGGTTAAAATTAAGAGATACTTTTGGTAGCCTAAGTTCACTGAAAGGAAAGAATTGTGATGGTTTAATTGAAAGAATTAAGTATATGAAAAATATTATTTCTTTAATTTTTGTTTTCACTTTTATACTAATCTGTAATTTACTTGCGCAGAGTAATGGAACCAATTTATGGAATTTACCATTTAATAAAGCAAATTAGATTTCTGATATATATCTCAACATATCTATAAAGTTATCATGTTTCTCAATTACTCAACCGATACAATATTATAGTAACAATTAGGAGGAATAAATGAAAAGAACTCTAATATTTGCCGTTGTTTGTTTCTTTGGTTTTGGACTGATGATTCAAAATAGTTTTGCTGACCTTAATATTGGTCTTTCTGTTGGAGACGAAGGTGTTAAGGAATTTCATCTATCAATTGGTAGTCATTATGGAATTCAAGAAAAAAATGTGGTGAAAATCAAGGAACGTTCGATTCCCGATGATGAGTTGGTGGTTGTTTTCTTTTTAGCTAAGCATGCCGGAGTAGCACCAATGATAATTGTTGATCTTCGACACAAAGGAAATTCCTGGATGGATATCTCGACTAAATTTGGACTTAGTACAGAAATATATTATGTTCAGTTTGATAGCAATCCCGGTCCGCCATACGGGAATGCATATGGC
>DAOWMZ010000265.1 GCA_030642845.1 Candidatus Zixiibacteriota bacterium | reverse complement strand
GAACTGGTCAAGATGTTGGCGGGTGTTTTCTGACATGGCGAAGCGGCGGCCATAGTTGCCAATTAAAAGTCCTGTGACGACAATTGCAATTGGACCCGAAGTGTGAATTTTCATTGCCAGAGCATAACCCCCGCATACGAGAGCCAAGGTAATCAATATTTCAACAAGGCGGTCATCGACATCTTTAAGCAGGAAATATCCAACCAGTCCCAAACCCAGACCGAAAGCAATTCCGCCAACTGCCTCCTGAAAGAAAAGTGTAGTAATATGAACAAAAGATGATGAACTGCTTCCGACAGCTAATCCGGCTACGACTGTAAAGACTACAACTCCAACACCATCGTTAAATAAAGATTCTCCGGCAATTTTTGTTTCTAATGATTTTGAAGTTTTCACGGTTTTTAGAATAGCCATAACCGCTACCGGATCAGTCGGGGCTATCAGTGCGCCAAATATCAGGCAGTAGATATAGGGGAGGGATAGATTGACAAAATAAAAGGACATAAAGAGAATTGAGCCAACCAGAAAAGTAGTAAGAATAACGCCTACTGTAGCCAGAGTTGCCACTACAAATTTTTGCTGAGCCAGATCGTTAATGTTGATTTTCAAAGCTCCGGCAAAAAGGAGAAAACTGAGCATGCCCTGCATGAGGGTTTCGCCAAAATCAATTTTGCCTAAGAAGCCCTCAGCAAATCCTCTGGTATCAACGCCAAGATACTGCAGCCCGATCAAACCTAAAGACATAATCAGACCAATAACCATCAACCCGATTGTCGAGGGTAATTTGAAAATCTTATAATTCAGATAGCTGGCAATGGCCGCTATACTTATAAAAACAGCAACAATCTCAAACACAGGCGAAGCCTGACTTATTTTAAATGATTCAAGTACAGTAGGGCAGAACCATTATCCATTTATCGGTTCTGCCATCTTACTGCCAAAGTACATGTTAGATTCTTTGGCGGATCTGTGGGCAGACCCGCCCTACTGCTAAAACAACTAAATTTATTTTCTCAATCCAAAAGAGGAGCAGAGCCTCCTTTATTTATTATTATTCAAGTTTAATTATTAAAGTTACATTTAAGCAAAACAATCAAGTTTAATAGTTTGTAGGTCGAAAGTCTTGACTTTCGACATCATACGTCGAAACTACAAGGGTTTCGACTTACCATTCTGGATTCCCGTTTTCACAGGAATAACATTATAGGGGTAGATGAGGACATCTGCCGCCCACGATATTTATTCAATATATATTCGCGTAGAGGCGGGCTTTATGTCCGCCGCAGGCATAGCCTGTATTTGTGGTGGGAGACAAGCCCCCACCCTACGCGGAATTTATATCTAAATCAACTAATCTTAACTGCGGTTCCGCAGGCGGTTACCATCAACATACTACCACCTTTACCGATTGTTTCATAATCAAGATCTACTGCCAGCACTGCATTGGCTCCCATTGTCTGAGCTTGTTGGCACATTTCTGCAATAGCAATATCTTTGGCTGTACGGAGTTCTTTTTCATAGGCGCCACTTCGCCCGCCTACAATATCGGTGATGGATGCGAACAGGTCTTTAAAAAGATTAGCCCCCATGATAGCTTCCCCGGATACAAGACCGTAATACTCACCTATTTTTTTGCCTTCAATGCTGGGTGTGGTAGTAACTAACATGATGTCTCCTTCAATTATTTAATCTTAACTATTTCAATTATAGTTATAAAATCTACTTTTTAAAGTTTAATTTATTCATTTTTGATTATAAATCATGATTATCTGTATCCCACCCAACGGGTGGATTCTTATTGTCTTTGTCATTCCCGACCTGATCGGGAATCCATTTAAAAGTAGGTCGAAAGTCTTGACTTTCGACTTATTGCGTCAAAACTCAAGAGTTTTGACCTACGAAGCATGGATCCCCAATCAAGTTGGGGATGACAGCAAGAATAAGATTCTTATTTATTATAGGTTATTCAACAACGCAGATCTGCGTTCCCTATACTGTCAGAAAATCCACCACTGGTTGGTTGATCGGACAAAAATATTGCTTCAAAATTATTTATTCAGCAAACTCTTAATAAAACTCACTTCGTGAGTTGTGCGGAGGAACATTTTGGCATATCTTACGTCTCAGTTATAAAGAAATAGGAGTAATTAATTCTAATATTTAGGAGTAAATAATGAGTGCTCAGGAAACTTATGATGCCCTGGTCAAGGAATGCAAAGAGCTTTCTTTGTTAGCCTCTACTGCCAGCATTTTATACTGGGATCAGCATTCTTATATGCCTCCCGGAGGTGTAGCATTCAGAGCTGAACAGTTAAGTGTGATTTCAAGTTTGACCCATGCCCGTTTTACAGATCCCAAAATCGGCGATTGGTTAAGTGAGCTTGAAGGATCCGATCTGGTCAAGAATGAAGAATCAGTAGAAGCTGTCAATGTGAGAGAGCTTCGCCATCAATATGATAAGCAGACCAAGCTTCCGACAGATTTGGTTGAAGAAATCACTCGGACAACTTCATTGGCTAACGAAAAGTGGATGGAAGCCCGCCAGAAATCCGATTTTAAAATTTTCCTTCCCTGGTTAGAGAAAGTTGTGGATCTGGAAAAGAAAAAAGCGGAAGCCTATGGTTATGAAGGTGAACCGTATAACGCTCTTTTGGATGATTATGAACCGGGCGCTACGGTTGATGATGTAATAGAAGTTTTCAAGAATCTCAGAAATGATTTGGTGACATTACTTCAGAAAGTCAAAGATGCTCCAAAGAAACCTGATGTTTCAATTGTTGAACGAGAATACGATGTAGGACTTCAGAAAATTTTCGGAGAATCGGTAGTCGCGTCGATGGGGTTTGATTTTAATGAAGGACGCTTGGATATTACCACTCATCCTTTCTGTACCGGAATTGGTTACGGTGACACAAGAATTCTTACCCGTTATAATCCAAATCGTTTGAATGACGCTCTTTTTGGAACGATGCACGAAGCTGGACACGGCCTCTATGAATCCGGTTTGGATAAAGTAACGCATTTTGGAACGCCAATGGGTGAATCAGCTTCTTTGGGGATTCATGAATCACAGTCACGCATGTGGGAGAATCAGGTTGGTCGATCCAAATCGTTCTGGAAATATTATTTCCCGCAGGCTCAGAGATTGTTCAGAAAATCATTAGCCGGTGTCACACTTGATGATTTCTATGCCGCTATTAACAATGTTTCTCCTTCGTATATCAGAGTGGAAGCGGATGAAGCGACTTATAATCTTCATATTCTTCTTCGTTTTGAGTTGGAGAGAGCACTGTTGACCGGTGATCTTAAGCCCGCCGATGTGCCAGGTGAATGGAACGAACGGTTTAAGAAATATTTTGGAATCGAAGTTGACAAAGATTCCAACGGATGTTTGCAGGATGTTCATTGGTCGGCCGGATTAGTTGGATATTTCCCGACTTATACTCTGGGCAATCTTTACTCAGCCTGTTTCTTTAATAAGGCTCTGGAAGATATGCCTGATCTGTATGAACAGTTTGAACGGGGTGAGTTCCTGAAATTACGGGAATGGCTGCGCAATAATATTCATAAACATGGTCGGAAATATAGAGCTACCAAACTCTGTGAAAAAGTGACCTGCAAGCCTTTGGATTATAAGCCGCTAATTGCTTATATGAACGCTAAATACAGCGAAATATACGGTTTTTAGTTGTAGGGAACGCAGATCTGCGTTCCTTACTACAGATGAAAAGCAATGATATTATTCGTTAAATACAAGCTATTTAAACCGGCATTTTGATAATGCCGGTTTTTTTATGGGAAAAATCAGACAATAAAAAATTCAATAAGAATATTAAAATTGCTTGAAGAATTGATAAAAGTAACTATTTTATCCCGCCAAACAATTTGTTGATTTTAGATTCTAATAGGTTCAAATTTAGAAAGCAGAGATGCTTTTTATTGTTAGAGGTAGATTTGAAATGAAAGTGTTTTATATAT
>DAOWMZ010000248.1 GCA_030642845.1 Candidatus Zixiibacteriota bacterium | reverse complement strand
TCAAGTATCAGATTTTTTTTATCCTCAACCTCGTTTATTCGAGCAACTTTCCCTTTGATAAATGAAATATCTTCATCATCCAGCATGTCATAATAGAATTTTTCCAATCTTCCAATTGTCCGAATATCAATATAGAATATAGTAACCTTGGCATTTTCATTTTTCTCCCTGATATACCGAGCCTGCTTAAGTGATGCAGTGCAACACACTGCTGAACAATATGGAAGATGATTTTCATCTCTAGAACCAGCACATTGTACGAAGGCAATATTTTCTACAGATTTGCTGTCGGATGGTCTAATGATTTCCCCTTTGGTTGGACCTCCTCGGGCGGCCAACCTCTCCATCATAACATTGGTAATCACATTGGGGAATTGTCCGTAACCAAGATTATCGAGCTTGGCAGCGTCATATGGCCGCCATCCGGTAGCTACAATCACCGCCCCAACATCAACCTCTATTTCCTCTTCGGTCATTTCCAGATCAATGGCATCACCTGGTGTTATACTTTTAAGTATCTCAGCATCAGCATCTGATAATGATTCCTTATCAAGAACCGGGATAGAAGGGTAAGCCATTCTGTGAGGCATATAAAGAGCTTTGGTTTTTGACATGCCCAGATTGAAGTCATCAGAACGTTCAGAGGTTAATTGATCTATTACAGAATCGCTTACAGGATATTTTCCGGTAACATATCTTGGTTTTATTTTAATGGATACTTTGAAATCCCCGGCTTTACCTATAATATTCTCTACTGTTGCAAGGGTATAAATTTTAATTAGGGGATTCTGTCTTATCCTGCGGATATTAATTTCAAAGCCACATGTCGGTGGACACATTTTGGGGAAATATTGATGCGTTCGCATTACACGACCACCAATGTAAGCTTCTTTTTCGACCAGGATAACCTGACAGCCATATTCGGCAGCTTCAACTGCCGCAGTCATCCCTGCGATTCCTCCGCCTATTATAAGAATAGGTTTTGTGTTAACCTTCATAGAATTAACTCTTAACTAAAACCTAAAAAATATCTTATTGATTTTGCCTAATTATGAAGAACATAACTCAGCATATTTTTTTATAGTGCTCTCAGTAAGATGTAATAATTCGATGATATTTCATGAAGTAGTGCTATTGTGAATCAGAATCCTGAGTGACCAATTTCATCTATTAAAATTATACCAAACGAGAATATATATGTCAAGTTAATAGAAATTAATAATCAGAGTTCACATAGAACTCATATTCAAATATCTCAATACATAATATTCAAAAAAGCAAAATGATCTATTTCTATTTCGGAGGACTCGGTTGGATGGTCTTCCAATCACTACTCTTTAATACTTCCGATGCCTTTTCATAATCGGATGGATTAACCCAGATTATATAACCGAATCTGCCGGTACCTTCTACAACAGCATTAGAGGCATGAATATTTATCCCGGCATTGGACAATTTGAGATGATACTCATATAAAGACCCAACACGATCTTCGCCCTGTATCAGAAAAGCTTTTTTAGGACCAATAAGATCTATGCCCGCATTTTCAGCCGCTATTTTAAGTTGTTCCGGATCAACCGGGAAAAAATCAAGCTGACTTTTTCCATCACCTATCGGAAAAGCTGTAAAAGCAAGCAGGTTGACCTCTTTTTCACTGAGAAACTCTAATAGCTTTCTGGATTCACCTGGTCTATCAGCTACCAGAGAATAGTAATATTCTACTTCACGTACATTTGTAGACATATAAACCTCCTGTTTTGAAATCCAACCATTCTAACATCTATTACAATTACTATAACTAACTTAAATAAAGATTATATATAAGATCTTGTTGAGCAATCCCTGTTGTCTGTCTCTTAATACAAAATAACAAAATAAATCCAATTTGTCAAATTTACTACTTCATTGGTTTGTTAATAATGTTAACAATTAAATTATTATTTATAATTTATTGTAACAGATTTGTGATTCGCATTTATCATAATAGATAATACAGATCTATATACATTGCATAATCCGGGGTTCAAGTCCCCGCATTGCTATAAAATGTAATCTACTGGCTTGTGATTAATTATACATTCATTTATTAAATAGAACTGGATTTGTGACAGAATTGTGTCACGTAAATTCACAAAATTGATCAAAAATAATAATATTTTAAGAATCATAAAACGACAATTAATTGGATATTACCTGCTCATATCCAAACCTGTGTTTCTTTTATAAATAATTTAAACTGTTTATTAGTATCTGTATTCAATAATTTTTCATTACGACAAATGTTTATGAAATTATACAAATAGAAACTAATTGAAGTCCTGGTTCAAGCTGTTTTAGCGCTCCAAAGCTATATTATAGGTTTTCTGACCCTTGAACACATTAGGATAATCTGTAGATCTAGTCTCAAATTTGTATTCATCTTCAAGAAAGTATGCCTTATATCCTTCCTTAATTATGAAGCAATGGAATTTTGCTCTTTCTTTATTGTAACTACTACCACTTGTAGATCGCCATCTGTATTGCCGGTTATCAGATCCTGGGATGTTTGATACTTGAACTGGGGCCATATGACATTTGTGTTCGAGCACTTGTTCCATGGGAGCTTCATGATTAGGGCATTGCCAGAAAACTGGTCCCTTAGTTCTGTAACTTTTCCAAAATTTCACAGTGAGTAGTGTTCGACCAAGAAATATCCCCTGTTCATTATCCACTACTCCGTATACTTCAGCATTCGCAGGAACACTTTCAATTGTAATCCATAAGCTCTTTTCTGTATCCTGCCAATCTTCAAATGTTGGTTTAGGTCCTCCACACGAATTGCCTATTAGTAACATCAATACCAGCAAAGGCAAACTCGAACCGACACTAACCCGGAATCGATTCATGCGGTTGGTATTTTTGTACATTTTGAAGCCTCTTATTGCTTTAATTGGTTTTCAGAGATGAATTGCCAATGACGCAGATTGTTATCATGGTTAATTGTCTTTATATTCCATGTTCCTTTTCATACTTCTCAATCAGCGCCTGAAAGCACGGGTGGTCGCGGAGATTTCCGTGTCCTGGTTGCCTTAGTGTTGTGCTATTGGTTTGATTATTACATCAAGCCAGTTCTTGCGACCCTCAATTGGCTGAAGTCCAATGTACCGCAAACCGTTTCGGTAAAAGATCGTCTGTTCCTGTAGCGCCTCGCCGTGTTGGGTTAGTAGTACCAGTTCGCCAGTATTCACAGCGTCGGTTATCGCCTTGTTTAACCGGTCAAAAGAGAACGATTTACCATTTACACCCAGTATGCTCATACCCGTATATATGCCTGCAACATCACCGGGACTATCCGGAACGACTTGTAATATCTTGTTATCTTCCTGTGCAACAGCAAAGCCAATTGATTCATAGTAATAATAGCACTCATCACGCAATTCATCGTTAACCAGTGCTTTGGGTTTCTTGTCTGTGAAAAGCAATTCGTATCCTGCCACATCAAGGGGAGTTTCATCAAAAGTATCAAACACACTGGAAATCCTTATGGTGAAAAGCGAATCCCAATTAAAGTCGGCCAATTCAGAAAGTGTTGACACAAGATCACTTTGATCATAGGGGATGCTGTGAGAATTTTCATCACCGGTCCCAAAGAACGATCTGCAGAAATCATCCAGACTACGCTCACCATTAGTGATCTGTCGGATGCGGGCATCAACTTCAAGCCAAAGCATAGATCCTTCGGAGTAATAATCCGCTTTTCGACGATAGAACACCCAGCTGTCCGAACCTCCCCAGACAGTGTGCGTCGATACGGCAATATCTCTGAGTGATCTCCAGTCTCGCCCTGCCATGTACCTCAGGTTTCCCCAGTAGAGCGCTAATTCTTCCTTGAAATAGTCTTCTGACATCAATCCCGAGCGGACGGTTAACATCATGCCGAGATATTCCGTCAATCCTTCGTAAACCCACAGCAACTCCAAGTTCTTCGGCATCTGATAGTCGGGTGTGCTCATACCCGCTGGTCGACGATACTTACCGCACCAGGCGTGCACAAACTCATGAGGCATCACCCATTGCAGAAAATAGTTCGTTTTACCGTACCCTTTCAGGGTCTTCAAACCGCCACTGTTGACACTGGAGTTCCGATGCTCTAAACCATAACGTTTGATAGAGTCGCTGATCGGGACCAGAAAGTGAT
>DAOWMZ010000211.1 GCA_030642845.1 Candidatus Zixiibacteriota bacterium | reverse complement strand
TCAACTTTGTTTCAATCAATGGCAACCTGCCATCTGCCCCGGCAATTATGGGCAACGTCACAGTTTGGAAACCGGCTTCGACAGCAGTTTATACTTCGCATTTCCTGATGAAAATATTCCGTGAAGCCGGACTTCCCAATGGTGTCATAAACATGATCTTTGCTCGTGGAGCAGCTATCGGTGATACAGTTTTAAGAAACGAAAACCTGGCCGGTATTCACTTTACCGGATCAACCGGTGTTTTCCATATGATGTGGAAAACGGTTGGAGAAAATATAGCCAAGTATAAAGCCTACCCTCGTATTGTTGGAGAGACCGGCGGTAAAGACTTTATCTTTGCCCATAGTTCCAGCAATCCCGAAGAGGTAGCTACTGCAATCACAAGAGGCTCATTTGAATTCCAGGGACAGAAATGCTCAGCATCATCACGCTGTTATCTTCCGGAATCACTTTGGCCGGAAATTAAAACCATATTGCTCAAACAGGTTGAATCGATTAAGATGGGT
The DNA here is from genome assembly GCA_030642845.1 of Candidatus Zixiibacteriota bacterium. Lineage (GTDB taxonomy): Bacteria > Zixibacteria > MSB-5A5 > GN15 > FEB-12 > DAOWMZ01. The sequence goes on along the minus strand of DAOWMZ010000211.1, from coordinate 4,067 downwards.
GATCCCGAAGATTTCACCAATTTCTTTAATGCGGTTATTGATAAAGCCGCTTACCTATCAATCGTGGAATATATTGACTATGCCAAAGATCATAAGAACGCCGAGATTTTAGCGGGTGGTAATTATGATGATTCTAAAGGCTGGTTTATTGAACCGACAGTAATTCTCACTGATGATCCTCATTTTAAATTGATGGAAGAAGAAATCTTTGGCCCGGTAATCACAATTTATGTATACAAAGATGATCAGTTTGCAGAAATGCTGCATACCTGCGACAAAACATCCCCTTATGCGTTGACCGGAGCAATATTTGCGACCGATCGCAAAGCTGTCGCATTGGCCGAGAGAACTCTTCGCAATGCTGCAGGTAATTTTTATATCAATGACAAACCGACCGGTGCGGTTGTTGGACAACAGCCGTTTGGCGGTGGAAGAGCTTCGGGTACCAATGACAAAGCAGGTGGTATCCAGAATATGCTTCGCTGGACCTCTCCCCGCAGCGTGAAAGAAACTTTCACTCCTGCCAAAGATTACCGTTATCCGTTTATGGGGTAATAAGCTACAGTATTTTCTAAAGGGCTGGCAGGATTTATCTGTCAGCCCTTTTTAATTTAAAACAAAAATGTCATTATACATAAAAGATTAAACCTTTTATTGACAAATAGACATATTATGGAAATAATACATCCATATAATCTTTGTTTAGAGCTTCCGGCAGAACTTTAAATGATATTAATATATGATATGCTACTGCAGTTCTCTTTAAAAATAGTTTAGAAAAAATAAAGCAACTCTAGGAAAATATTATTGAAGGCACTTAGGTGCAAGGAGAAATTCAAATGGTTTTAAGCAAATTGAAAAATGTAGCAATTGGCATTCTTTTACTTACAGTGATTGTTTTTGCCGGCTCTGATGCTCAGGCGCAAATAGTTGATGTTGATATTGCGGGTTTCGCATTTAGTCCAACACCGCTCAATATTGCTACCGGAACAACTGTTCGCTGGACAAACCAGGATGGTGCCACTCATACTTCTACATCAGATTCCTTTATCTGGGATTCAGGGAATCTTTCTACTGGCCAGCAGTTTTCATATACTTTCAATGTAGCAGGTACATATCCCTATCATTGTGAAATCCATCCGTCTATGCTGGCAACAGTAATTGTAACGGATCCGGGACCATCCGTTCCGTCCATGTCCACCTATGGATTTATTATATTATCAATTCTTCTGGTAGGAACATCAGTCTGGTTTATTTATCGCCGGCAGCGAGTTGCTTCTAATATACAAAATATCTGAATCTGTTTAGATTTAAAGGCTGCTGAATTTTCAGTAGCCTTTTTTTATATATTCAACTTAATGACTATATTGATGTTACAGTAATTCTTTAAGCTGACCCTCAAGTTTTTGTCGTTTTTATCCGTTAAAATATATATGGATGAAAATTCAGTAGAAATGCTGCATCACTATGCTCTTTCGAACTTGATTGGTTCCAGTGAAACAGGCGAAGTACATAAAGCCTGGGATACTGCTATGGAAAGAGTTGTGGCTTTAAGAGTTATTCCTGAGAAATTGAGTAACAACAAAAATTTCAGGTCTCAGTTATTACCAGTCCTGCGATCCTTAAGTCATATCAGTCATAAAAATATCTGTGTGGTTTTTGGAGCATCACGGGTTGATCATAAAATGATTGTCATATCCGAATTTATCCCGGGGAAGCCATTGAGTGAAATTATCAGTAAAAAAACGATTGGGGTTAATCCTTTTCTTGATTTAGCCATTCAAATTACCGAGGGATTAAGCCATGCTCATCTGAATCGGATTATGCATGGTAATTTGAGACCATCGAATATTTTTATCACTAATGAAAATATCGTGAAACTTATGGACTTTGGTTTATCATTGCATTCAATAGATAATGATTCTTCTGATCTGGAAATGAAACTAAGAAAAGCAGCATACCAATCGCCGGAGCATATTAGCATCGATGATATTACTCCTTCGTGTGATCTTTTCAGCCTGGGGGCAATATTCTGGGAGCTTCTGAGTGGAAAACGACTATTCAACGGTGATTCTGTACGTGCAGTAGAAGATGCTGTTCTCAAATTCAAACCGGATTATAAGCAGCTTAAAGCAGAGTATGAATTACCCGGCGATATTATTTTACTGCTTCAGAAATTATTAGCCAAAAATCTTTCAGACAGATTTCAAAACAGTAATGAGCTTTTGGTGACATTAAAAGCAATGAGATCATTTGAAATTGAAAGCCGGACTATGGAATTCCTCCAGGTCAAACCAGATACACCTCGTAAATATCTAATGCTTTCTATCTTAGCCGCTCTGATGATTATCTTCTGGCTGGTGATCACGACCGTTCAAAAATAACACACATAGCTTGGGCCACCTTATGTGATTTATCGCGAAACGTTGTATTTAAACGTATATCAATTTAAATATTGAAATCATTTCATTGTAAGGGCACGGCATGCCGTGCCCTTACGAAATAGTCTTGAGTAGATACCGTCTTAAGATACAAGGTCAGGAGCCCTGTGCTCCTGACGGGATTAATTGTTAGGAGAACAGATATCCTGATTTACTCGAACACAAAAAAACACCGCCAGCATAAAAACCAACGGTGTTATAGTTATATAAAGCACACAAGGTGTGTTAATTCTCTAATAGCAGCACTTCCAATTCATCGACCAGCTCAGAGAACAAAGCAATTGTTCTTTCGACCGGTTCTGTTGAAGTAACATCAACACCAGCATCTTTTAAAATATCAACAGGATACTTTGAAGTTCCGGTGGAAAGGAAATCGATATAAGTATCAAGATACTTGGGATCTTCAAGAATACGCTGCGACATCATCTGAGCGGCAGCATAACTGGTGGCATATTTGTAAACATAAAATTGACGATAGAAATGACCGATCCGCATACATCCCATATCATTGATAGAATCAATAACCAGTTCCGGTCCCCAATATTTCTGGTAAATGTCCCGATAGATTTTACGCATCTGATCAGCAGAGAGTGCCCCGCCTTCTTCGATAATTTCATGAGTGGCAATTTCAAACTCAGAGAACATTACCTGAGTGTAAAATGTCCCCATAATCTGTTCGATATAATAATTCAAAAGTGCTATTTTCTCCATCTTGTCAGTAGAATGTTCATACCAGTATTTCATCAACAACGCTTCGTTGCAAGTCGAGGCTACTTCGGCTACAAAAAGAGTATTATTCCCATAGATAAACGGCTCGTTTTTATGAGTGTAATGACTGTGCATGGCATGCCCCATTTCATGGGCAAGAGTAAATACCGAGTTAAGCGTATTATTATGATTCAGCAGTACAAACGGATGCGTAGAATATGTTCCCCACTGGTATGCTCCCGATCCCTTGCCTTCGTTTTCATAAACATCAATCCAGCGGGACTCAAGTCCTTCCTTGAAAACAGAAAGATATTCCTTTCCCATCGGTTCCAAACCCTTGAGAACTATCTCTTTGGCTTCCTCGTAGGGATACTCTTTCTGAGCTTCCGGTACAAGAGGAACAGAAAGATCATAATTATACAGTGTGTCGTAACCTAAAACTCTTTTGCGAATCGAAGTAAGCTTATGAAGCGGAGCAAGATTATCATTAACTGCTTTTACCAAACTATGGAATACTTCCGAAGGAATATTGTCGGCATCCAAACCCATTTCAAGACAACTGCTGTACCCGCGCGATTTCATAAAGAAATAATCTTTCTTTATCGATGAAGCCAGAGTTGCAGCCAGAGTATTTATTCTTTTCAAATAAGCGGTGTTGTAAGCCTGATTGGCAGACCGGCGAACATCACGACCGGCTGTTTCCATCAGACGATAGTAACGCTGTTTGGTAAGTTGGATCTCTTCGCCATCGTCATCAACAATTGTACCATATTCCATATCAGCATCATTGATCATGGAAAATATATTAGATGGAGCCGAAGCAATCGGCGATACCAATGCTAAAATCGCTTCCTCTTTTTCAGAGAGAATATGTTCTTTCTGGCGGACAAGATTCTCAAGATTGAAACGATAAATATC
>DAOWMZ010000182.1 GCA_030642845.1 Candidatus Zixiibacteriota bacterium | reverse complement strand
GGATTAATTTTATAAGTTAGTAAGGGTTCAAAACTGAGTTCGTCACCAAAATCATTGTACTGGACAATCAGGCGCAAAAATAGCTCTCGAGTGAATTGATAATTAAACCGTGTACGCAGGATATAGCCTTCATAGATTTTTTCCTTAGTGTCACGATTCAGAAGTTTATAATATGAATATTCCGGATTTATGACAAATTGCTGGATTGGCTTAATAGTACACCAGAAACCGGCATTTGTTTGTCGTCCCATAACAGGGAGAGGATCAACATTTCGGGCTATTGAATTTCCATAACTGAAACGACCACCAAAACTAAAATAATCTATAGGATTAGTATTTAAAGAGAAATTTATAATACGAATATCATCAAACCAAACTTTTCGAAGCATCTCTCGACTTAGAAGAAAATTGATATCAATATTAGTCTGCTTTGTAAGACCAAAATCAATCATAGTTCTGATCCATTCATTTTTTCTGATGCCTTCATAGTTCCACACTCTACCGAAATTAATTGATGGAAGGATTTTTGAAACAATTTTTCCATTTGGTCTAAAAACATACATTGACCAAAAACTTGTGAATCGCTTATTATTTTGTAAAATAAACCCATTATTGGCCCTGAAAGTTGGACTAGTCTCAAAGTAGTCAACATCAATTAACCAATTCCGTCCTTCCCTTCCCAAATATAAATAAAGTGCTTTCCCATCATATGATTCTCCGTCAAAAGCAACGGTATGTTTTCCATCATTGAAAGTGGTGTCAGAAAGATACTTATCTGAAATATCAGCATTGTCTGGTTCTTTTGTATTACTGCCTATCATCTGTACATTGAATCTATATTTTTCAAAGAATCTTACAGACAAATCTGCCCCAATAACTGTATTATTACCTCCCCCTTCAAGACGGCGATCAGTAAATAGACCGCCTACAAATGAATCTTCAAAAATAGAATGTTTAAAACGACCAACATTCGATGTACTTTTACCAAGAGCAGCAAATTCCGAACCTTCTTCAAGAGGAATGATATAAGGACTGTTTTCATCATGAGCCGCTAAATAGAAAAAGCTGGTTTTGTCTAAACGACCGGTGAGTTTAAATGCCACATCAGGATCATTTATCGAACGGGTGTAAATAGCATCAATCCAGGAATCATAAAGATCACTCCCCTCCTGGAAAAATGGTCTTCGTTCCGGATAAAAAAGAGCAAAAGTTGTATTTACATCAATTTGTGCCGCATCAGATTCAATTTGTGAAAAATCAGGATTGATTGAAGCCTCGGCAGTCATCCCGCTGCCTAACTGGTAACGAACATTCAGGGAAAGATCAGCATCGGGATTATCATTAATAAGATCCGATTTTATATTATCCGGGTCACTTAACTCACTCGACTGGTACCCAATCAACGAGGGGAGCAGATCAAGCTTACTTCCCGGTTTTACGTTTTTGATACCTTTCAAATAACCAAACTGACAGAAAAAACATGGTTCGCCAATAGTTAAAGGAGCCCATGAATATTTATGAGTAACATCGCGCGGGTGACTTCTCCAAAATGTCGCCCGCCATGTTTGTTCTTCTTTGTTGGGAAATCGTAAAGAACTAAAAGGTATAGCAATCTCAGCCTGCCAACCCTGATCGGTAATTTTCCCAGCTGATTCGTAAACAATATCAAAGCGGGAATCCTCGCCACCATTGGCTACCCATCTAAGGTCACCCTGCACACCCAGTGGGTTTACATAGAATTCATATGACCAAGAGGCGTTGCCATAAGTATCGAGAATAATGCCTATAAAATCATCAGCAAACATCCCATCCCGATCAGAGAGAGTTGCTCTTATCGAAGAGGGATCATCATTGCAGATAAAGCCAAGATATAAATACTGATGGTCATAAGTTATATATACTTCGGTTTCTACTTCAGGTTTAACATGATCAACCGGTGTGTACTGGGTAAAATCTTTTGTTTTGACAGCATTGCGCCATCCGGGATCAGATAAGTCACCATCGATTTTTATCTCCCCCTGAACTACGAGTATGTTCAAAGTGGGAATATCGACTTTATTGTCTGTCTGCTGAGCCATTGCTGATGATAGTAATAATAGAAACGTTACCAATATTCGCATACTTACCTTTGGTTTTTCTTCAAATTTACATATAAGTAAAATATACGAATCACACCCTGCATAGTTTCAATACTATATAACTTTAACTATTTTCAGACAAAAAAGAGCCCTCAGACTGAAGACTCTTATAAAATTCAGTATCACTTAGAAATTAGGCAAATGATTTCAAGGCTTCCTCACGGCTGTCATAATGTTCAAAAACCGTGATCAGGCGGGTGATAGTAAGAATTGATTCGATCTTGGTAATATTAGCCAAAACCAGGCGACCGCCGGAGTTTTTGACTGTGGTCAGAGCGGATATCAGCATTCCCAAGCCAACTGAGTTCATCCAGTCAACTTTGGCCAGATCGACCACAAAATTTTTCTTATTACCGGTAATATACTCATGGATTTTGCCATGAAACATTGTCGTTTCATCTCCACCCATAATCTTTCCGGAGACATCTAAAACAACAACTTCACCTTCAAGAGCATCTTCGAATTTCATTCGATTTATTCCTTTATTATTAAATTTTTCTTTCAACCCAAACAAAATGCCGTCATCAAGAAGATACAGCAATTCCCACTCAGATAATATTTCTGAACTAACTTCAGTAAAAAAAGACTCTTCCACTCAAAAATCAAGTTGTTTTATGTTAAATTTCTATTAATAAAATACTTATATAGGATAAATTACAAAAAAAACAGCCATTCCCTCCACTGGAACGGCTGTTTTTATTATTTAATAATAATATTGTTATTATTTTTTCTCTTCTTGAGGGCTTACTTCAGCTTCCGGAGTCGATTTCATACCGAGAACTTCCTGAACTTTCACCATAACCTCATCATAGATTTCCGGGTTGGAATCAAGGAAATTTCTGGCATTTTCACGTCCCTGTCCAAGACGGTCGCTTCCATAAGAGAACCATGATCCGGATTTTTCAACTATGTTATGATTAACAGCTATATCCAAAAGTTCACCGGTTTTTGAAACTCCCTTGCCATAAATAATATCAAATTCTGTCTCCTTAAATGGGGGAGCTACTTTGTTTTTTACTACTCGAACCCTGGTTCTGGAACCGATAACTTCCTGGCTGTCTTTTATTGTGGCAATCCTGCGAATATCCAATCTGACCGTACAATAAAACTTAAGGGCATTTCCGCCGGTTGTAGTCTCCGGATTACCGAACATTATGCCGATTTTCATACGAATCTGGTTAATGAAGATTACCGATGTTTTCGATTTAGCTATAACCGCCGTAAGCTTTCTGAGAGCCTGCGACATCAAACGAGCCTGGAGCCCCATGTGAGAATCACCCATCTCCCCTTCGATTTCAGCGCGGGGAGTAAGAGCCGCAACGGAGTCTATTACAATAATATCTATCGCCCCGGATCGGACAAGAGTTTCAGTTATCTCAAGAGCCTGTTCCCCTGTATCCGGTTGAGAAATCAGCAGATTATCCGTATCAACACCAAGTGCCCTGGCATATTTGGCATCAAGAGCATGTTCGGCATCAATAAAAGCAGCCACTCCGCCGGCTTTTTGAGCTTCAGCAATCACATGCAATGTCAAAGTTGTTTTGCCGGAGGATTCCGGACCGTAAACCTCAGTGACCCTTCCCCTTGGGATTCCGCCAACACCGAGAGCATAATCGAGACCGAGAGATCCGGTAGGGATTACTTCAATTTCCATTACTGTGCTGTCTCCCAACCGCATAATAGCCCCTTTGCCGAATGATTTCTCTATCTGAGTTAGAGCGACATCGAGTGCTTTTTTCCGATCAGGCATGGTTGCTATTGCCATCTTAGCCTTGCCTTTCATTATATATCAAATCCTTTATTTCTGTGTTTCCATCAAATAAACAGTTTATAAGTAATAAATATATCACATTTTTTACATAATTAAAATAAAATAGTACAATGACAGGGGATGTCAGTAAAAATAAAAAATCTTAAAAATAGTTTGAAAAAACTAATAATATTCATGATTTATGAAAACGATTTCACAAGCCAAGATTAACTTAACACCTTATCTTGCGACATAATACAATGATTACCAGTGAATTAACAAGATAAATAGATACCGCTTTAGTGTCCTATAATTTTGGCCTCTATTTTGCTATTATTTAAAAAATATTATAGACAATTAACTTTTTTTACTGGATACCTATATGTACAAAATTTTGCTCGCCTTTTTAATTATTATAATGGCCCCTGCCGTTTTTGCTGTTCCTGCTATTCAGTTGTATATCAATTCCCCTGAAGCTGTTTACAACACTGCAACTGATACCTGGGTAGTCAATGCCAGTGATTTTGAGCTATGGGTAATTACTTCTAATGCTGATTCCAAACCCCTATATGATTTAACACTTGTTGCCGCTATTGCTGATACTGATACTCCGGTTGACGGAGCCCTATCAATTGACGGCAGTTCTGTGATGGCATCAGAGTACACTTATGGCACCCCTCCATCATGGGGAGAAAACGCCGGATCATATCCTCCGCATGATATTTATCCAACAATGTACCATGAAATGACAATTGGTCTGGTTAATACTGCTCCAGATATAGTTTATGATATGGAACCCGGTACGACCGGTTCAGCCATGGGAATGATTTTTAAATACCAAATTTCAACCAGTTATAGCATGATTCATTTTGATTCTTATGGATTCTTCCGTGAATCCGATGGCAAGTTTACATTTGCCCCTAACTCTCATGATGCTGAAAGATCAGGTAATTCTATCCCGGAACCGGCTACGATGATACTAATGGGACTGGGATTAGCCGGAACTAGTTTATTTGGAAGAAAAAAATAGCCCACCTCGATTAACACCATTACGCAAGTAAAGGCGGTGCTTCAGCACCGTCTTTTTTATTTGTAAATACAAAAAAACAGCCACCACTTTTTGATAAAGAGATGGCTGTTGATAATTTGTGCCTGGCAGACGCCCACTTAATAAAAAGGTCTCCGACACTTAAGGGAGTGTTGAAAAAGTCTTCTGGAGCAGAAAAATCAGTATCCCACCTAACTGGTGAGTTTTCTCACCGATCATTGAACCCACCCGATGGGGAG
>DAOWMZ010000015.1 GCA_030642845.1 Candidatus Zixiibacteriota bacterium | reverse complement strand
TTCTGCCCAGGCCAATACCGGACGTAACCATTGGCGGGCTTCTTTATAATTGCCCAAAAAGCGATGGGTCATTCCGACATGATAATCAGCAAACAGTTTGCCTATCTCGCCCGAATAACGCCAGTGATACTCGCGTGCTTTTATATAGCATTCCAATGCAGTGTCATAGGCTTTGTTTTCCCAGTATGTCCCGGCAAGGTTGTTCCACAACGGTCCCAGCCAGCTTTCATTCTCGCTCGCCTCGGCCGCTTCGATCCCCTTACGTCCCCATTCAATCTGCTCTTCGGGAGTTTCTGCAACAATCGCAATCATGTGAGCCGCATCAACTGCCCGTCCCCAGAGAGCATTGACATGGCAGAAAGTGTACATCTGTTCAAATGTTTCCCGCGATGTTTTAAGATCATTGTCCTGCCATTCAAAACGCCCCTTTACCCCAAGATAGCGCGACCATCCCATCGGGTCGGATTCTTTGGCTTTTTCACCCGCTTCGGTGATCCATTTGCGTCCTTCTTCTTTATTGCTGGTAATTAGGTACATACGAGCAATCTGCGAAAGAGCCTCGGCTTCCACCGAATTATTGAATTCACTTTGTGAGGCTTTTAAAGCTTCTTTGTATTTTTCAAGGGCTTTTTCATATTCTCTGGATTTAAAAATAGCATCCCCCTCGTTTAACAAAGAATCGGGAGTTATTTCTGAATTTGACACATGAGATCCTTTTCTTTCAACTTCAATTGACCATACTGTTGATATTAATAGCAAAGAGACAATAACAAAAAATAATTTTTTCATATTTTCTCCTATTCGCGTAGAGGGCGGCCTTGTGTCGCCCGTTTACAGTTAGGCTATGCTTGTGGCAGGATCGCTCTGGGATCCTGCTCTACTTACTATATTTTGTGAGCGGCAGATGTCCACATCTGCCCTTTAATAATAATATCACAGGCTATGCTTATGGCAGGATCGCTCAGGGATCCTGCCCTACTGAATGCTAATTATACACAATCATAGCCCCTTTTCAAATAATTTTTAATATTCATGATGATATTGGTTGTATAAGAACCAATATATGTCCGACTAAAGAAATAGGGGATTAATGAATAGCCTTATTATATTTGACCCCTGTGGAATGTAAGTATATATTCAAAATCAAAGGTTTGTATAAAAGTAATTTATTACCTTTGAATATTTTCAAAAGGATGTCTTATAAATGAAAGCTCTCATAACAGGTATTACCGGACAGGATGGTTCTTATCTTGCCGAATTATTATTGGAAAAAGGTTACGAAGTAATCGGAATGGTCCGTCGAGCTTCAACCGAATCTTTCGAAAGAATTAATCATATTAAAAATAAAATCACTTTCGCCCAGGCCGATCTGCTCGACCAGCTTTCAATCTACAGAATAATCGAAAATCACCACCCTGATGAAATATACAATCTGGCAGCGCAATCATTTGTCCCAACCAGTTGGAATCAACCGGTTCTTACAGGTGAGTTTAATGCTCTGGGAGTTACTAAAGTTCTTGAGGCTATTCGTCAGGTTGACCGCAAAATCAAATTCTACCAGGCGTCATCATCGGAAATGTTCGGCAAAGTTCAGGAAGTCCCTCAGAACGAAAAGACATCATTTTATCCCCGCTCTCCTTATGGAGTCACAAAAGTTTACGGCCACTGGATCACGGTAAATTATCGGGAGAGCTACGAACTGCATGCTTCTTCCGGAATTCTTTTTAACCACGAATCACCCCGCCGGGGTTTGGAGTTTGTTACCCGCAAAATTACTGATGGTGTCGCACGTATCAAATATGGTCTCGCTGATAAACTTGCTCTGGGAAATTTGGATGCCAAGCGTGACTGGGGTTTTGCAGGTGATTATGTAAAAGCTATGTGGCTCATGCTTCAATTAGATAAACCTCAGGATTTTGTTATTGCTACCGGGGAAACCCATTCGGTTGAAGATTTTGTCAGGATGGCTTTTGAGCATGTTGATTTGGATTTCAAAGATTATGTTACTATTGATCCCCGTTTTGTTCGTCCGGCTGAAGTTGACATGCTACTCGGAGATCCTTCTTTGGCTAAAAATGTATTGAAATGGGAGCCATCGGTTTCATTTGAAGGATTGGTTAAAATGATGGTTGATGCTGATCTGGAGAAACTCGCTCCAAAAGAATAGAGAATGAAAAAAAAGACTGCATTTATCACAGGTATTGCCGGTTTTGCCGGGTCTTACCTGGCCGAAGAATTATTAGATAAAAATTATAATGTTACGGGGGCATTATATCCGGGTGAATCGACCAAAAATCTCAAGGCTATTAAGAATGAGCTGACCCTATTAAAATTAGATATACTCAATTCTGATAAATGCAACAAGGTTGCATCCAAAATAAATCCCAACTACATTTTTCATTTAGCTGCTATGGCTTCGGTTGGGAAATCATTTTCATTGGAAAGAATGACCTATCGGGTCAATATTGAGGGGACATTAAATATTCTGCGGGCAGCTAAACATTTGAAAAAACCACCTACGGTAGTGTTTGTGAGTTCTTCGGATTGTTATGGAATCATTAAACCAAAATCATCAACTGTAACCGAAGATTATCCTCTGAATCCGATTTCCCCCTATGCTATCTCCAAAGTAACCGCCGAGAGGCTATGCCTCTTCTATTATAAGCAATATAATTTACCAATAATGATTGCTCGTTCTTTTAATCATTGCGGTCCAAGGCAGGCAGAGAGTTTTGTTGTCCCCGATTTTGCCAAACAAGTCGCAGAAATTGAACTCGGAATTAAAAAGCCTGTTATGTCGGTTGGCGATCTCTCGACCAAAAGAGATTTATCGGATGTACGCGATATTGTCAGAGGTTACCGATTAATATCAGAAAATGGCAAACCGGGGCGGATTTATCAGTTATGTTCCGGTAAAGCAGTAGCAATAAGTTCGGTTTTGAAAACATTGACAGGATTTAGTTCTAAAAAAATAAATATAAAAATTGATAAAACACGTTTTAGAAAAAACGATATCCCGATTCTTCGGGGAAGCAACAAGCGGGTAGTTCAAGAACTCGGATTTAAATCCCGATATAAATTAAAAGAGTCACTCAGTGACACTTACAAATATTGGTTAAACGAATTATCTGCTCATTAAGGATGAGTTGATAGGAGAAATGATGGCAAAAAAGAGTCAAAACAGTAATGCTGCTTATAATAAGCTGATTGATAAAATCAAAAATAAAACCGCTAACGTAGGCGTTGTTGGTCTTGGTTATGTGGGTCTTCCGTTATCAATGGAACTTGTACATGCCGGTTTTAAGGTAACCGGTTTTGATATTGCCAAATCAAAAATAAAACTGCTCAACAAAGGCAAATCTGATATTGATGATATCCCTGATAAAATCGTAGCTGATGCTGTTAAAGGCGGCAAATTTATTGCAACTGACAATTTTAAACTTATTTCCAAAATGGATACAATTTCAATTTGTGTCCCAACCCCTCTCTCCAAAACCAAGGACCCGGATGTCAGTTATATTTTATCCGCCGTCAATCATGTCAAAGCTAATCTTAAAAAAGGATCCTTAGTAGTTCTGGAATCCACTACTTACCCGGGTACTACCGAAGATCTGATTCTTCCCCTGTTATCAAAAAATGGACAAAAAGCAGGGCATGATTTTTTCCTGGCATTTTCCCCAGAAAGAGTTGACCCGGGCAATGTTAATTACACTACCAAAAATACACCTCGTGTTGTTGGCGGTACTACTCCCAACTGCACCAAAGCGGCCAAAATTTTCTATGAGCAGATTATGCCCAATATTCATGCTGTCTCCTCAACTCAAGCAGCTGAGATGGTTAAACTTTTGGAAAACACTTTCCGTTCGGTTAATATCGGACTGGTCAATGAGGTTGCTCTGATGTGCGATCGTCTTGGGCTTGATGCCTGGGAGATAATTGATGCTGCTGCTACCAAGCCATTTGGGTTTATGCCTTTCTATCCAGGTCCCGGATTGGGTGGGCATTGTATCCCGATTGATCCGCACTATCTTTCATGGAAACTCAAATCACTTAATTATTATGCACGCTTTATTGAGCTTGCCGGGGATATTAATTCCAGTATGCCGGAATGGGTAGTTCAAAGAGTAGGCAATACTCTCAATGACCGCTTTGCCAAAGCTCTAAACAAATCGAAAGTTTTAGTTCTGGGAATTGCTTATAAACCGGACATAAAAGATGTCCGCGAATCTCCTGCTCTTGATGTTATGAAACTGCTCGAAGACAAAGGGGCAAAAGTAGTTTACAATGATCCCCATGTACCGAAAATCAAGTGGCAGGGAAGCAACAAAAAGTCGACAAAACTGACTGCAAGCCTGCTCAAAAAGGCTGATATGACTGTAATATTGACCCATCATTCAGCTTATGAATACCAGTGGATTGTGGATAATTCCAAAGTGGTTTTTGATACCAGAAACGCTACCAAAGGGGTAATAAAGAACCGCAAAAAAATCGAAGTTTTATAAATATTGTTTTATTTATTAAAAGTGGCTGGCAAATGTCCACATCTGCTGCTTAGGATTCTAGGGCAGAACCATTTACTATTTATCTGTTCTGCCTTTTTTTTGAGTCAAGTATGGCAGATCCCTGCTAATTCAGTACCCCACCCAACGGGTGGGTTTTCTCATTGATTATTGTACAGATGGTCACATAATATCCAGTTTAGGCCGTCGACATGGGTAACAATTTATTGTTCAATTCGTAGGGGCGTAACATTTTCTGATGATTACAGCTAATTTTTACGATACTTTTCATAGGAATGCTTCGTCCATACACAGGATTTATTCCAAATCAATACCTTTTAGGAAAATCAGGCTACGCCTGCTTCCTATATTAAAAAAAACCATATTCTTCCGATAATATTAGACAGGATTAGAAATGTAAATTTTTATACTTGGGTTGATATGTCGGATAAAATTACAGACATAAAACTGATCCTTAAGGATCTTCAGAAGGTTATCAAGGTTATCGCCTTATATCCCGAAGACAATCCCCTCCCCCAATCTCTGCGTCAGTCATTTTCGATTAGATTAGTAGAACTGGTAAGTATTTATGGACCTATAAATATTGAATCCGAAAAGGGACTGCTTAAGGTTAATAATGAGCTGGTTTTTAAGGATAAATCCAATGAAGACAGATTAGCGGGGATTTTCTTTGATGCCGGTATAAAAAATCTAATTTTTAATGAGAAAATTATTCCCGATGATATACAGCAAATTTTGTCAGCCTTAAAAAAGTATGAAAATGAAGCTGAACGTGGTTGTGATCTGGTAGAATTATTCTGGAATGTTGATCTGGAAGGATTCAAATTTACTACCTTTGAAGATAAGTCGCTTCTGGAATTTCAGGATTATGAAAAAGCAGGGCTCGGCGATGATAATTCATCTGATAATCTTGTGGTTAAGGAATACCAAGAGATTTTTACGCCCAATATTCCTGATCCGAAAGAATATACTTTTGATGACGGTGGTTGGGACATCTATAATTTTTCACCGGGAGATTCCCAGCGCCTAAAAATTAAAGAAGCTACCGAAGCTATGGGTTATGATAATATTGAGCAGTCATCAACACCCACAGCAAATGCTTCTCTGATTGTTGGCAGTGAAAAAATGCTGACCAATGAAGAAAAAATTAAGATCAAGAGTATTCTTAAAAGTGATAAACAGTTTAATATCCATGATTCCAATTACTATCTGATTAAAGAAGTAATTCTTCAGGAAGTGGAATTGGAACCATTTAAAGAATCAATTACAATCAGTGAAAAAATAAATTCCGAATTTATTAAAGAGGGTCGTCTTGATCTGGCCGCTGAGTTAATGATCTTCCTAAATGCTTATGAAGCTAAACTTCACGTGAACAAGCCTATATGGGCTGATCGGATAAAAGAATCCAGAATGACTATCGGCAGCAGGGACAGGTTCAATGATTTGGGCGAATCTCTCAATAATCACAAAAAAATTAAACCTGATGATCTATTTAAATACCTCAATGTTTTTGGATGGGAATCATTTGCGGCTATAGTTGATTTGTTGGTAGTTCTCGAACACCGCCATCATCGGGAGAAACTTTGTGATTACCTCATCAAAAACGGTAAAGGGAAAGCTGATATTATTTCAAGGGGAATTTATGATAAACGCTGGTTTGTAGTTAGAAACTCGGTAATGATTCTGGCGAATATAGGAGATGAAAAATCGCTTAAATATTTATTTGAAGCAATTAATCACAAAGAACAAAGGGTCCGCCTTGAGATTGTCAACTCTCTGGAAAATGTTAAAAATCTTCTGGCTACTGAATTATTATGTCAGATTACCCTTGACGAAGATACTGAAATCAGTATTATCGCACTTAATAATTTGATTAATCGGCCAGGTAATGAAACTTTTAAAAAGTTTTCTGAAATTATAAAAGATTCCGCTTTTCTTAGTAATTATAATATCGATCACAAATCTCATCTGCGAGCATACTCCATAATCGGAGGAGAAAATGCTGTAAGTTTTCTGGTGAAGCTTATTAAGCCTTTTATTATTTTTAATATACGGGCCAGATTAAATTCCCGTGAAGCCGCTTTTTATGCTCTAACGTTCAATAATAGCAAAAAAGCTGAGAAAGAGCTTATGAAGCTCTCTACAAATTGGCGTACAAATATTAAAAAACAAGCTATAGAAGCATTAATAACTCGTGATAAGAATTTATCCAGGGGCAATAATGACTATTAATAATTATACATATAATGATCATTTTGTCGGTAGCGAACAGGAAGAAAAGCTTCTTAAAACACTATTTGCCCTTTATAGAAATGCCAAGATTCTGGAAAAAAATAACCCCCACTATGAACGCCTTATCAACCAGTTGCTGGATTTGATAAAAGAGGTTTGTGAAGAGGAATACGAAACAACCATAAAGATTATTGATAATCATTTCTTTTTAAACAAAAAATTCGTTCGGTTTGATGGTTCGGCTTTGCTGCAGGCAGAACAGATTATAGCCGAATGGAAAAAAATTAATATTGGCGGAATTGTCTTCACCCATGATGCAAATAAAACTCATCTTAACATTTTTCTGGAATATATGCTGTCTCCGGATATTCAATCAGCTACCCCGGAAGAATTAGCCATACATCTTGAAAAAATTACCGAAAGTAATATCATTCTTTTATTGTCCGACGATCTTGAATCCGACGAAGATCAGACCGACGAGGAAAAACGCCGGGAACTTCGTCAAGCTGCCCGAGGTCTGTTTTTTAGGGCAATTTCAACTGTTGAAGACATCATTGTAAAAAGTGCTCAGGGACGCAACCTGAATATCTCACAAACTAAAAGAGTGGTTCATTCGCTTGTTGATCATATGGAACAGGATATATCATCCCTTCTGGAATTAACCGCATTAAACGATTTTGATGATTATACCTGTTCTCATTCTACAAATGTCTGTATTTATTCTCTTACCCAGGGAGTTCGACTGGGAATGGATCGGTCAAGATTATCACAGCTTGGCTTCTCGGCCCTCTTTCATGATATTGGTAAGATCAAATTATCCCATGATCTTATTTGTAAACCGGAAGCATTTGATGTCAACGACTGGAGACAGATACAACAGCATCCCCTGATGGGAGCCAAAACAATTTTGCGTAACTTTAAAATTGATGATCATACATCCCGGGCAGCGCTTTCTGCTTTTGAGCACCATATAAATATGGATTATACCGGTTATCCTCGATTAAGCGGGAAAAAACAGATAAATCTTTTTTCCAGAATCATTACTATATCGGATGTATTCGATGCTCTCACTTCCGGACGGGTTTATATTAAAAAGAAAATTTCTCCGGATAAGGTGCTCAAGAATATGCGCCTCCATATGAAAAATAAATTCGATCCATTCCTGTTGAAACTGTTCCATAGCGTAATCGGAATCTATCCTGCCGGAACTCTGGTTCTTTTATCTACCGATGAAATCGCTCTGGTACTGGCCAACAACGAAGAATTGGATCGCCCGATTGTCAATATTGTTGGCAACATAAAAGGATTACTGGACGACCCTATATGGGTTGATCTCTCCAAACCGGAAAATTATCACCGTACTATTATCAGATTGATTGAACCGGAAACATATGGATTAAACCTGCGTGATTTTACCCTTATGGATTAAAGGGTATCTGTAAGACGGCCTTTATTCCACCCTCTGAATCAGAACTCACATCTATATCAATATTGCTAAATCTTTTCTTCTCCGGAAAACCGGACAAGTGGGCATCAACATAAGCATCGAACATAGAAATAAACGAGACAATCACTGCAAACCAGGTGTATTTATTCCGGCTGTCCTTTTTGTTATCATATAGTTCATAATACATGTTACGCCCTGCTATGGTAGTATCACTATCAAATAATTTATAGTAATCTTTTGCTTCCCCCCTGTACTTTATGGCATTGCTTATCAGCCAGATATCCAGAGCGGCATATACAGCCGCTTTGAAATATCTCTTGTTGCCATACTGCCCCCACCCGGGTATAAGCATCGATTTAAACAAAGCCTTAGTCGGATTTTGTATTAGCTTATATTCATAATTAGTACTGTCATTAACGAGTGTGTAGGGATCCATCGTGTTGCTCTGGATATATAAAATAGTATCCTTTTCGGGAACAAAAATAGCTGTATCAGCACTGTCTGCCACAATGTCGTTTGAATCTGTAATAGTTGAATCAAATTCTACAAGCGGGATAGTATCAATTGGAATAGTATCGATAGGTAGAGTTTCATCCGCATGACACATTGTACAAAATAAAAAAGCTATTATAAGAATAAATGCCGATTTCATATAATTAACAAAAGATCTTCAATTTCTTTTCATTGATTGAGAGTTCAATTTCATCTTTCCCTACATTAACAAGATCGCCATCGAGCAGAATCTGTCTGTTGTTGAGAGGAGTCATGTGGATCGTTGCCCCTCGAAACAATCGAATACTGCTGCCATAAATATAATTCCCTTTAGAGACCTGTTTCACAAAGGAACTGATATCTTTTTTAGCATTGCCTACATCAAAAATAATCTCGGCCAGGTTGTCATCGGTGCTCGATGCCGGGGTCATCGGCAAACCGAGAACATAAGGAAGCATATTGATCGTCAACAGGGCCGGGTTTATATCAAAACGAAATGATTCCACTTTAATTGTCATTTTCTGAGCTCGTACATTACCAAGTGCTTTCTGACTGAGCGATGCCCACCGGAAACCAAACCGGGGAGATTTTATATCTTTCAATAGTTGATACATCTCAACTGAAAAACCGATCCCTAGTGATCCCACTATTATACGCTTATCAAATTTCATAGTATCTATCGGCTGATAGTTTCTCCGAGTAATCCTTTTGATAAATTTGTCGAGATCAAGTTCCGGATCAAAACTAAGGGCAATGTTATTAAACCTGCCCATAGGAAGGATTCCCATCGGGATATCCGCTTTGAGTGCAATCTGGGCTACCAGATTTACGGTTCCGTCCCCACCGGCAGCAATCAACGAAGTCACTTTGCCGCGTCGCATCATATAATGCGGAAGGGGGCGATGGCTATTTTTTAAACCACAGGCTCTGAATCCGATCATTAACAATTCTTTGGGGGTGGGTGGCTCCTCAACAGTAAAAACCCCTCCGCTTCTTTTTATACTACCAATTAGTTTGCTGACTGATTTTCTGGAATAATCGGTCGCCTCTTTATTTACCAGAATCAGATAATGATTCCGTGGTCCTTTTTGATATCTTTGTCTCATACAGCAATTATACTAAAAAAATCCGTTTGGGGAAGTTTTATATTTAGGGGAATTGTGAGCGGCAATATTACAGGCTAAGCCTGTCCACATCTGCCCTTATTCTGCGGGTAGTTAAGTCTTCATAGGTCGTAAATCTTGACTTTCGATAATGGCTCAGGGTAAACCTGGTTTATCAAAAAGCTACTAAGTGCCCATATTTATAATTGCTTTATGGGTTTTAATAACCGTAATTCTATCAAATGACACAAAATGCGACAACATTAGGTAACAGAGTTTTTGATAAGATAAATATACTCCCTTTTACAGTATTGATATTGGTCTATCTACCAGCCTTGTATGATCTGGTGCTCGAGTGGAGCAACGACCCCAACTATTCCCACGGTTTCCTTATCCCGCTTATCTCAGCTTTTCTGATCTGGAAAAAAAAGGAACAGCTGAAAACTGTTTTATTTAAGAGGGACAATACCGGATTAGTATTATTGATTGTCGGTCTGATTTTATTTGTAGTTGCCAATGGTGCAGCTGAATATTTTACACTCCGCTTTTCATTTGTACTCTGTTTGTTTGGCCTGACATATTATCTGTTTGGCAAAGATATTATTAAAGTAACTTGGTTTGCCTTTTTTATGCTACTCTTTATGATCCCTATCCCCTACGTTTTGTACTATGCTGTCACATTCCCCATGCAAACCCTTGCGACCAAAATTACAGTTACGATTCTAAACAGCATCGGCATGAACGCTATCCGTCAGGGAAATATTATCCATATCACAGGGCACACTCTTGAAGTTGCCGAAGCCTGTTCCGGAATACGATCATTGATTTCACTGTTAGCATTGGGTGCGATTTATGCCTATACCACCCAGAAAAAATTCACAGCTCAGTTGATTCTGTTTTTATCGACCATTCCCATTGCAGTGATCGCTAATGTTTTTCGGGTCCTGGTGACCTCGGTTATGGTTGCCACTGTTACTGATCAAGTAACCGATGAACCGTTTCATTCTATAATGGGGATGCTGGTTTTTGTTTTTGCTTTTATTTCTCTTTTTATCACAGGCTCTATCCTCAAAAGGATTTTCAAATGAAACCGATGGTTTTAATTTCTATCATAGTAATCCTCATTGGAGGTATTTTCGGTAATTACCTCCGCTTCAATGAACAGATGCCGGATCAACCACCAGAATTTGGACTCGTCCCCTACACGACTGACGACTATTTCGGCGAAGAAAAGAGATTCTCAGACTTGAGCTATGATGTTCTCAAAGCCGACACCACTACTTTGCGGCGTTATGTCGGATCTGATGGGGCTATATACTGGCTGTTTGTTGCATATTTCCAATCACAGAAATACGGAAGTCAGATCCATTCTCCCAAACACTGCCTTCCGGGCGGTGGCTGGAAAATTGATCACATAGAATCGTTTTCCCTCCCCTTGCCAAGTGGAGTAACAAAAGAAGTCAACCGGGTATTTGTTCGAACACAAAACACACAGCAGTTGAAGTTCTATTGGTTTGAAACACGGAGTGGGTCAATCCGCGAGGAATTTGGGATGAAATGGGATCTTATGAAAAATTCGCTCATGCTTCAGCCAACCGATGCCGCTTTTATCAGGCTGACCCTGCAAATCAATAATGGAGATGTAGAGCAGGCTACTAATAGAGCAATTGAGTTTTTTGATAACTTTTACAGCGACATTAAACAAGGTCTCCCTTTTAATAAATAAACTTGAAAGCTATTAAATCATTTTGTATAATTCCCCATGCTTTTTGATTTAATTAAATTAATCCGTCCCACTCAATGGCTGAAAAACGGCATCATCGTTCTCGCTCTGGTATTCGCCGGTGAACTGACCCACATTAAAAAAATTGAAATATCAATTATTGCCATTATAATCTTCTGCTTTCTCTCGTCAGCGGTTTACACTTTTAATGACCTGATCGACAAAGATCGTGACCGTCGGCATCCGCTTAAAAAAGACCGCCCGATTGCCTCGGGTAGAATCAGTATTGGACTGGCACTATTGATAATTGTTTTGCTTGCAGGATGCGGACTTACCGGAGCATGGTTTGTAAATATTCATTTCTTTTATACCGCACTAATTTTTCTGGGATTAAATACATTATATACTCTGTGGATGAAAGATATTGTCATTCTCGATGTGATGGCTATCGCAATAAGTTTTGTAATCCGCGCCTATGCCGGTGCTTTTGCTATTGAGGTTCCGGCCTCGACCTGGATGCTTATCAATACCCTATTGTTGGCAATGTTTCTTGGTCTTGGGAAACGACGACATGAACTTGTCTATCTTAAAGATGGAGCTGACACTCATCGCAAAACACTCAGCATGTATTCCCCGCAGTTGCTCGATCAGTTTATTGCTGTGATCACTTCAGCAATTATTGTAATCTACATGCTATATAGTTTCTCTACCGAAGTAATGACCAAACTTGGAACGACAAAACTCTTTATTACAATTCCGTTTGTAGTCTATGGTGTCTTTAGATATTTGTATCTGATCTATCGCAAAGATCGCGGTGGGTCACCTACTCATGTTTTTATCAGTGACAAACCAATTTTAATTACGGTGTTTTTATGGTTAATAACAGCAAGTATAATCCTCTACGCTTAAACCACATAGGCCACCTTGTGGCTCTTATTTTATTTTCAATCATTCTTTTTTCATTTGTGAGTTGCTCAAGTGACAGCAGTAAAAAAGAGAAGACACTAAATGTCAAAACAGAACCAAATATACAAACCCTGGCTGATATGCCGTATCATGCCGACACTCTCCTCCCCCCTACTATAGATACTTATGATATCAACCGTCTTGATGAAAGCATGACGATTAAAGCAGTCGATTCAAAAACAAATTTGGGAGGATCTGCTGGACATTATCTCGATTATAATTTTATCGGGTTGACCTCAGCCAAATACAATGTAAAAGGGGTTCTGATTTCTGTTGAGGTTGCCGAGTTTGCCACCCCGGAAGATGCTTACGGGCACTACTCAATTATTCGTCCTAATGGTGCTGCATTAATAAAGATGGGAACTGAATCTTATACTGTTGGTGCATCACGTTATATTACACAGGGTCCCTATGTTATGACACTATCCACTGACGATACTACAGGCAACGCCGCCACTGCAGTTTCATTACTTGGTCATGAAATTGTCACTAGTATCTCTGAAAAACCTCTCCCCCCTAACTGGTATATTTTGTTTCCCTATAAGGACAAAGTGGCAGCTTCGAAAAGATATTATGCTTACAATTATTTGGATATCCCTGATTTTAATCAAGCCTACACAACTGATTTTATTGTCAATAAGGATACGGTTACAATTTTCCTTACTCATGACCCGAATGGTGAACAGTTTATCAAATTTAATGATTACGCCAACACGGTTACAAAATTAAACGTTCCTGAATTGATAGATTTTGATAAAGGATACAGCGTAGCATTCCTGCATCCGAAATACGGAGTTGTAATCGGCGGGATGGCACGTGAAAAAGTTGTAGGGATA